>JAYSVE010000324.1:0-1896 GCA_043718725.1 Methylibium sp. | reverse complement strand
ACGGCATCCAGGTCTTTCGGGTGGCCGACGCGCTTGCGCGGCAACATGTCGACCAGGCGTTTGCCGGCTTCGGTCTTCCAGTGCTGGTGGTTGATCTCGGTGTCGATGTAGCCCGGGCACAGTGCGTTCACATTGATGCCGAACCTGCCCCACACCAGCGCCATCGCGCGGGTCATGTGGATCACGGCCGCCTTGCTCATGCTGTACACGCCGACTAGGGACAGCGCGCGCAACCCCGCCATTGACGCAATGTTGACGATGCGACCGCCCGTGAACGTGCCCGGTGCCGCGCCTTTGGCGCGCGCCATCATGCGCTTGCCCACCTCTTGCGCCACAAAGAAAGCGCCTTTGGTGTTGGTGTCGAAAACAAAGTCGTAGTCGTCCTCGCTCACGTCGACCAGCTTCTGGGTCGTGCTCACGCCCGAGTTGTTGACCAGGATGTCGATGGTGCCCATCTCGGTTTCGGCATGCGCCACCGCCGACTTGATGCTGTCGTGGTCGGTCACGTCCAGCCGCACGACGTGGGCGTCCCCGCCCTCGGCTTCAATCTCGGCGTGCAGGGTCTTCAAGCGCTCGATCCGGCGGCCGGCCAGCACCACGGCGGCACCGGCCTTGGCCAGCGTCTTGGCGAACTGCTCGCCCAAGCCGCTGGAGGCGCCCGTGACCAGCGCCACACGGCCTGAAAGATCGATGTTGTAGCTCATAGAATTCCGTTCCTCGTGTTGTTTGGAGACCTGTCCCGGTGAATGCGCAACTGCCCGCTGCGCAGCGCTCGACGGCCATGCGCCAAGATAGCACGACACCCGCCCGATCCGCGAAGCCGCTGGGCCCGCCTCGAACCGCCTTCAATCCCCACGCAATCCATTGCCCACCATGACGTCTGCCTTGTTCCAGCCCCTGACCCTGCGCCAACTCAACCTGGCCAACCGGGTGGTCGTGTCGCCCATGTGCCAGTACTCGGCCGAGCGCGGCAGCGCCACCGACTGGCACCTGATGCACCTGGCAAGCCTGACCCAAAGCGCGGCGGGCCTGGTGCTGATCGAAGCCACCGCCGTCAGCGAATCAGGCCGCATCACTCCCGGCTGCCTGGGTCTGTGGAACGACGCCAACGAAGCCGCCTTGAAGCGCGTGCTGCTGGCCATCCGCCCCCACGCCAACACGGCCATCGGCATCCAGCTCGCCCACGCGGGGCGCAAGGCGTCGAGTGCCGCACCTTGGCATGGCGGTTTGTTGATGGCGCCCGAACAAGGCGGCTGGATGGGCATCGCGCCGTCGGCTTTGCCGCATCGGCCGGAGGAGCCCGCACCCCGTTCGATGACCGAGGCCGACATCGCCAGCGTCATTGATGATTTCGCGAGCGCCGCGGTGCGGGCCGAGCGGCTGGGGCTCGACGCCCTGGAATTGCACTGCGCGCACGGCTATTTGCTGCACGAGTACTTGTCGCCGGTGTCGAACCACCGCGCCGACCGCTACGGCGGCTCGCTCGAGAACCGCATGCGCCTGCCGCTGGCCGTGTTCGACGCGGTGCGCAAGGTCTGGCCGGCCCACAAGCCCATGGGCGTGCGCGTCTCGGCCAGCGACTGGCTGGAGCACACCGGGCGCGAGTGCTGGACCTTGCCGCAGACCTTGCGCCTGGCCGACGAGTTGAAGGCGCGCGGCTGCGATTGGATCGACGCTTCTTCCGGCGGCATTTCGCCAGAGCAAAAGATCACGCTGGGTGCCGGCTACCAGGTCCACTTTGCCCAGGCCGTTCGAGAAGCCACGGGGGTGCCGACGATGGCGGTCGGCCTGATCACCGAGCCGCAGCTGGCCGAGGACATCGTGGCCGGCGGCCAGGCCGACATGGTGGCGTTGGGCCGCGCCATGCTTTGGAACCCGCGTTGGGTCTGGCATGCG
>JAYSVE010000323.1:0-10578 GCA_043718725.1 Methylibium sp. | reverse complement strand
GGCACCGAGCACGGCGCTGGCACCGGGAAACGGGTCGAACGCACGAATGCGCCGCTCGATCAGGCCGGCCGGCAGGCGCCAGTCGATGGCGGCCTCGGACTTGGCAATCTTGTGGGCATGGCTGATGCCCACCCCGGGTTGGGGTGCTCCCACCAGGGCGCCGCGCCCGGCGAGCGTCAGGGCCTGGAGGATCAGCCGGCCGCCGAGCGCGGCCAGGCGGTCGTGCAAGGTTGCGGTGCTGTCATCCGCGGCGATGGGCTCGGGCTCGGCCAGCAGCATGGCGCCGGTGTCCAGGCCCGCGTCCATTTGCATGATCGTGATGCCGGTCTGCGCGTCGCCGGCTTCGATGGCGCGATGAATCGGCGCGGCGCCGCGCCAACGCGGCAACAACGAGGCGTGGATGTTCAGGCAGCCCAGGCGCGGCATCTCCAGCGCCCAGGGCGGCAGGATCAGGCCGTAGGCGGCGACCACCATCACGTCGGCCTGGGCAGCCGCGAGTTGGCGCTGCGCGGCACTGGCATCGTCGGGATGCTTGCCGTCCAGGCGCAGACTGCGCGGCTGCAGCACCGCGATCCCCCGTTCGAGCGCCAACAACTTGACCGGCGAGGCGTGGAGTTTCAGCCCGCGCCCGGCAGGACGGTCCGGCTGGGTCAGCACCAGCACGACCTCGAAGCCCGCCGCCAGCAAACTGGCCAATGCGACGCGGGCGAACTCGGGGGTGCCCGCGAAGACCACCTTGCGCAGGCGCGCCTCAGGCATCACGCAGTTCGTCGCGGGTTCGCTTCACCATCTTGGTCTTGATGCGTTCGCGCTTGAGCGAGCTGAGGTATTCGACGAAAACCTTGCCCAGCAGATGGTCCATTTCGTGCTGGACGCACACCGCCAACAAGCCGGACGCATCAAAGCGGTCGACATCGCCAGCCCGGTTCAATGCGCGCACCGTCACGTGAGCGTGGCGCTCGACCTTGTCGTAGATGGTCGGCACCGACAGGCAGCCTTCATCACCGAAGGTCATCTCGTCACTGGCCGCAACCAGCTCGGGGTTGATCAGCACATACGGCTCGTTGCGCTGCTCGGAGGTGTCGATCACGATCACCCGTTCGTGCACATCGACCTGGGTGGCCGCCAGGCCCACGCCTTCGGCGTGGTACATCGTCTCCAGCATGTCGTCGACCAATTGACGGATGCGAGCGTCCACCTGAGCCACCGGTTTGGCGACGATGTGCAGGCGGGAGTCCGGGTAGCGAAGAATCTGAAGCTTGGCCATGGTGGTGAGAGGAGGATCGGCTGGAATGCGACGTCGGCGCCACGCAAAAAATGGGTCTGCACAGGGCCGCGCAAACCGGCGCCCCTGTGCGGTCCCGAAGGTTGTGACAGGTCGCACACCCTGGCGTCACGATGCGGTCGGTTTCGTTGCGACGCCTGGGGTTTACGGGCAGAATCCGCGCGAGTCAACCCGCATTTTCGCCGAACTTCCGCTCCTGTGGCGAGTTCAGCCCAACAACCCCACCGCGCAGGCCATCGAACCCGGCGCGCATTGAGACCGCCCCCATGACCCGTCGCACTCGGTACGAATCACACCTTCGCCAGGTGACGCGCGTCGCCTGCGCAGGTGCGGCGCTGGTTGCCGCCGGGGCGCTCATGCCGGCGGGCGCGGCGACCTGGCCGGTGACGCCACAACAACGCGGGACCGCGCAGCAGGTCGCACAAAGCGGCGTGGCGCTGTCCGAACTGTCGCCGAATGCGCCTGAGTCGTACAAGGTCAAGTCCGGCGACACGTTGTGGGACATCTCCAAGCTGTTCCTGAAGAGCCCCTGGCGCTGGCCCGAGTTGTGGGGCATGAACATCGAGCAGGTTCGCAACCCGCATCTGATCTACCCCGGGCAGATGCTTTATCTTGAACGCTCGGGCGACCGTGCGCGCCTGCGCATGGGCGCGGCGGGGCCCAACGGCACCGTGAAGTTGTCGCCCAAGGTGCGCAGCCAGGGACTGGACACCGGCGCCATCGCATCGATTCCGTTTCACTTGATCGCGCCGTTCCTGAACGAGGCCGTGATCTTCCAGGCCAACGAGCTGGAAGGCGCGCCGCGCATCGTCGCCGCCCCGGAGGGCCGCGTGCTGATGGGCCGCGGCGACGTGGCCTATGTTCGGGGCGACCTGAGCGGCGCACAACGCGAGTACCGCGTCTTCCGCGAAGCCAAGCCGCTGCTTGATCCCACCACCAGCGAACTGCTGGGCTACGAGGCCAACTATGTCGGCACGGCCGAATACACCCGCACCGGTGAATCACGGGGTACCGGCGATGGCAAGGTCGAAATCATTCCCGCCACGTTCACGCTGCTGGACCTGAAGCAGGAGGCCGGCGTCGGTGACCGCCTGGCCGCGGTACCGCAGCCGCAGTTCAACAACTACACACCGCATGCGCCGGGTGGGCCGATGGCGGGGCAGATCGTCTCGGTCTACGGCGAAGGCTTGAATGCGGGCCAGAACCAGATCGTCTCGATCAACAAAGGCACGCGCGACGGCATGGAGCGCGGGCACGTGCTGGCGCTGTGGCGCGCCGGCCCGGAAACCATCGACAAGACCGACCCCAAACGCCCGGTCATCAAATTGCCCGACGAGCGCCATGGAACCCTGTTGGTGTTTCGGGTGTTCGACCGCATGTCCTACGGACTGATCATGTCGGTCCTGGAGCCGATCAAGCGCGGTGACCGTTTCACCGAACCCTGAGCCCGGTTCAGCGTGCGCGTCGCGTGATCGATCGCGATGAGTTGGCCGCCTGGTTGCGGCTGCTCGAAACACCCAAACTGGGCCGTGAGTCGGCGCGCAAGCTGCTGGCGGCATTCGGCTCGGCGCAGGCGGTTTTCGAGGCCTCCGGCAGCGCGCACCGTGAGGTGGTGGGTGCCAGCGCGGCGACGGCCCTGGGCGCGGCCGACGACACCCTCGCGCTGCTCGTCGCCACCACGATGCACTGGCTGCACGCCGATGCGTCGCAGCCCAGGAGCGTGATCACGCTGGGCGACACGCACTACCCCCACGCATTGCTCGAAACCGCGGACCCGCCGCTGCTGCTCTATGCACAGGGCAGGGTGGAGTTCCTGCAGACCGCCGCCGTGGCAGTCGTCGGCAGCCGCAACCCGACGCCTCAGGGTACCGACAACGCCCGGGCCTTTGCCACCCACCTGAGCCGAGCCGGCCTGACCGTGGTTTCCGGCCTCGCATTGGGCATCGACGCCGCCGCCCACGAAGGCGGCCTGGAAGGCGGTGGCAGCACGGTCGCCGTGGTCGGCACCGGGCTCGATCGCGTGTATCCGCGCGCCAACCGTGGCCTGGCGCATCGAATTGCCGAACGCGGGCTCATCTTGAGCGAGTATTCGCTGGGAACCCCGCCGCTGCCGGCCAACTTCCCGATTCGCAATCGCATCATCGCCGGCCTTTCGCGCGGCACGCTGGTGGTCGAGGCCGCGTTGCAGTCAGGCTCGCTGATCACCGCGCGCATGGCGCTCGAATCCGGGCGCGACGTGTTTGCAATTCCCGGCTCCATCCATTCGCCCCAGGCGCGCGGTTGTCATGCCTTGATCAAGCAGGGTGCCAAACTGGTCGACAGTGCCCAGGACATTCTGGAAGATTTCAAGTTGACCGGCCTGCCACAGGCCGGGCCGGTGGCCAACGCCGGCGGCGCGACCCCCGAGCCGGCCGCCAAGCCAGACCCGGTTCTTGCGGCCCTCGGGTTCGACCCCGCCACGCTCGATGCTTTGGTGGCGCGCACCGGTTGGCCGGCATCGGCGCTGAACGCGCGGCTGCTGGAGCTCGAACTCGATGGCCACGTCGCCCGCTTGCCGGGGCAGTTGTTCCAGCGGATCGCCCGGACCTGAAGCGCCCCGGCGCCAGGCCGCCGATTCGACACGAATCCGGCGCCTTGGCCGCGAGCCGCAAACCACCCTGCGGTATAGTCGTTTGCATGTTTGACGTGCTCGTGTACCTGTACGAAAACTACTGGCGGCCCGACGCTTGTCCCGGCCACGACCAGTTGACCCGCAAACTGTCGTCGGTGGGCTTTGAATCGGATGAAATTCAGGAGGCGCTGCAGTGGCTCGATGGCTTGGCCCAGGCGGCGCAGTCCTATGTCGGCGAACAGGGTTCGCGCAGCCTGCGGGTCTACACCGCCGAAGAAAACGAGCTGCTGGGCGAGGGCCCGATCGGCTTCGTCAGCTTCCTGGAGTCGGCCGGTGTGCTGCCGCCGCCGATGCGTGAAATGGTCATCGACCGCGCCAGCGCCATTGGCGGCAGCCCAATCGACCTGGAAGACCTGAAGATCATCGTGCTGATGGTGTTTTGGTCTCTGGGCGAAGAACCCGATGCGCTGATCCTGGACGAATTGTTCGTCGACGCGGAAGACCGGCTGATTCATTGACGGCGCCGGGTCCGTCGGCGCCGGTCTTCAGCTCAACAGGCGACTCGGGTCGGCGTTGAGCTTTTCGAGCGCGTCGCGGGTGGCGCGCACCGTCAATGATTCGTCCTGCGCCGGCACCAGCAAACCGGCCTGCAGGAACGATGCAAGCCTGTGCTTCTGGAACAGAATCCCCCGCCCCTGCGGCGAGACGAACAGCGTGAGCTGCTTGCGCAGGCCTTGCCAGGAAAGCTGCACCGGCTCATTGCGCCCGCGGTAGTCGAGCATGTACCAACCGCCGACCTGCAGCTCACGGGCCCAGGCGAGCATGGCCGGCGTGGGCATGGAGCCGCCTTCGTCGACCACCTCGAGCTCGTCGCTTTCGTGGCCCGAGAGGTCCAGCACCAGCGACTCGTCGATCTCGACGTCATCGGCATCGGGCAGCAACTCTTCCAGCGTCTCCAGGCGCGCCATCAACTCGACCAGGCGGTCGTGCGGAATCGCCGCCGTCTTGGCCGTGAAGGCCGCCGCCAGCGAGTTGTTCAACCTGCCGATGTGCTCGTCCTGCTTGTCGACGGAAATGCCGGCCTGTTCCATGCCGTCGCGCAAGGCCTTGAGCAACGGCGGCAAACGGCGGATCACATCGGCGCGTTCTTCCCGCGAGACCTTGGCGCCGGCCGACCAGATGAGGTCGGCCGCGGCGCGCTTCATGGCCTTGATGGCGTCGCCCTGAACACCTTCTTTCACGGCCGTTACCGCCAACACATCGGCCCAGACCTGGAAGAGAAACTCGCGCACCCCTTCTTGCACCGGCATCTCGTTGAGCATCTTGCGCAACTCAATGGTGTACTGGATCGCCATTGTCTCGCGCTGCTCGACCTGCTGGGCCAGTGAAACGCCGCGCCGAGAAGCTTCGTTTTCATTCTTGAAGTAGTGCTCCAGGAAGCGTTCGAACTCCGTCAGCACGGTCTGGAACACCCGTCGCCCGGTGTCGGGATAGGCCTCGACCACCTGCACCACGCGCTTGATTTCTTTTTGCAGCATGTCGCCGACGGCACGCGCGGTCGCGTCGAAACCCATCACACAAGCGCCCATGCGGTCGATCAGGCGGCGCGCCGGGTGGTCGACCGTGGCAAAGAAGTCTGGCTCGCTCACCGCGACGCGCAACACCGGCATTTGCAAGCGCGCAAACCACACCCGCACCGTTGCCGGAATACGCTCTTCGGTGAGGATGCTCTGAAACAACAAGGCCACGATTTCGATCG
The DNA here is from genome assembly GCA_043718725.1 of Methylibium sp. Taxonomy (GTDB): domain Bacteria; phylum Pseudomonadota; class Gammaproteobacteria; order Burkholderiales; family Burkholderiaceae_C; genus LGRD01. The sequence goes on along the minus strand of JAYSVE010000323.1, from coordinate 4,923 downwards.
TGGCCCGCTCCACCGGCGTCGTCGCAGCCTGCTTGAGGGCTTGTCGGCGCTGGTTCATTTCGTCCAGCAACTCAGGCGTGCTGAAGGAGGCAGCCGCGCCGCCCGTCACCGCCGGCGCGGAAAGGCGGTTGGTGATTCCTTGCTGGGCGACCGCAATCGCGGCGGTCAGCCCGCTCGAGGCCACTGGCTGCGAATTCGCCGTGACCGCGAACTCCGGCAATTGCCGTCCGATCAGGCGGTTCAGGCGCCCCAGGACCTCACCGGAGTGGTCTGCGCCGCGCACCAGCGGCGCAGGGTGCGTCAACATGCGCGTTTCATCACCGACTTCGGCGCGCCCGCCGATGCCTGGCGACCCGGTCGGGGCATGCCCGCCGCCCACGCCCTGGGTGCTTGCCAGCCAGGCGGAATTGCGCGCGCGGCGGATGAACGGGCGCAAGTCGACCTCGGGCAGCACCTGGCGCTGCATCAACCAGCGGTTGGTTTCGTGGTAACCCTCTTCGGCAAAGTGCGAGAACTCGTCGTGCAACACCGTGTGCAGCGTGCGCCAGGCGTCCAGCGACAGGCCGGCGGCGCGCCACGACGTGATGACCACGCGCGCCAGCATGTGCGGCTTGAGCACATCGTTGGGTTCGAGGTCGTCACGCCCCTCCAGCACGTTCATGCGCGCCCGCAGGTCGGTAAATTCCCAGGACGCACGGTCCATCACCGACAAGGCCAGCCTCGAACTGAGGATCTCGTTCTCGATGGTGTCGTCGTCCACCAGACTCATGTTGCCCGCGCGCGGTGCGGGCACGGCCAACTCACCGATACGCGACGCAGACACGTTGCCACTGCGCACGGCACCGCGCAGCATCTGGGTCATGCCCTGCAGCCAGAACCCGCGCGAGGCGTTGAGGTCGGACACCGCATCGCGCCGCTTCATCGTGACCGAGCCTTCGGCGACCTGGCTGAGCAGCACCCTGGCGCCCTGGTCGACCGCGTTCACGACCGCCGGTATACCCCCCAACAACCCTTCGGCGTAGGCTCGGCGCGCCTGCTGGGCCAGTGCCGTCGGATTGCCAATGATCGCCATGTTGGAGGTCGGGGAACTGCCCATGAAACAGCTTGGAACTCTACACCACCGCTCCGGCGTTAGGGTCGTCGGGATCGGTCTCCTTGGCGCTGAACTTCACCAGGTCTTCGCGCTTGACGCCCAGCCACATGGCGATCGCCGCGGCGACGAACACCGACGAATAGATGCCGAACAGGATGCCGATGGTCAAGGCCAGCGCAAATTCATGCAGGGTCGGTCCGCCGAAGAGCAGCATCGACAGCACCATCATCTGGGTCGAGCCGTGGGTGATGATGGTCCGGCTCATGGTGCTGGTGATCGCATGGTCGATCACCTGGTGCGTGTCCATTTTCCGGTAACGCCGGAAAGCCTCGCGAATCCGGTCGAAGATCACCACCGATTCGTTCACCGAGTAGCCCAGCACCGCCAGCACCGCCGCCAGCACGGAGAGCGAGAACTCCCATTGGAAGAACGCAAAGAAGCCCAGGATGATGATCACGTCGTGCAGGTTGGCGACGATGGCCGCGACCGAGAACTTCCACTCGAAGCGAAAGGCCAGGTACAGCATGATGCCGATGACCACGAAGGCCAGCGCCTTGGCGCCGTCTTCGGCCAGTTCGCGGCCCACCTGGGGGCCGACGAACTCGCTGCGCTGCAGCCTGACCGGTTCGGCATTGCCGGCTTCACACACCTGCTTGCTGACCGATTCGCCCTTGTCGCTGGTGAATTGCTTCGGCACGACCTTGCCGCCCTCGGCCTGGCACAACTCGCCAAAAACGCGCGCGACCAGATCGTCTTTCTTGACATCGCCGCGCACCGGCAAGCGGATGAGAACGTCGCGCGAACTGCCGAAGTTCTGCACCTGCACTTCGCCGAGCTTGAGGCCCTCCAGCGTGGTCCGAATCCTGGCCGTGTCGGCCGCTTGCGCATAACCGGCTTCGATGACCGTGCCGCCGGTGAATTCGATCGACAGATGCAGCCCGCGGGTGACCAGAAAAAACACCGCCGCCAAAAACGTCAACAGTGAAATGATGTTGAACACCAGCGCATGCCGCATGAACGGGATGTCGCGCCTGAATCTGAAGAATTCCATCTGTTTTCCCGTTGCCAGTCGCGACAGCGAATCAGACCTGCCCAGGCGCTTCGGCCCGCGGCTTCCAGATCTGTCCGATCGACACCCCTTTGAGCTTTTTCTGCCGGCCGTACCAGAGGTTCACCAGCCCGCGCGAGAAGAACACCGACGAGAACATCGAGGTCATGATGCCCAGGCAATGCACCACCGCGAAGCCCTTGATCGGCCCCGAACCAAAGGCAAACAGCGCGATGCCGGCGATCAGCGTCGTCACGTTGGAGTCGAGGATCGTTGCAAACGCCCGCTCATAGCCGATGTTGATGGCCGCCTGCGGCGACGCACCGCCGCGCAGCTCCTCACGCACGCGTTCGTTGATCAGCACATTCGAGTCGATCGCCATGCCCAGGGTCAGCGCGATCGCGGCGATGCCCGGCAGCGACAGCGTGGCTTGCAGCATCGACAACACGGCCACCAGCAACAAAAGGTTGAAGGCCAGCGCCAAGGTGGAGAAGGTGCCGAACAGCAGGTAGTAGGCGCACATGAACACGGCAATCGCGGCAAAGCCGTAGATCACGCTCTTGAAGCCCTTGGCGATGTTCTCGGCGCCCAGGGTCGGGCCGATGGTTTTTTCTTCGATGATCTCCATCGGCGCGGCCAACGAGCCGGCGCGCAGCAACAGCGCGGTGTCGTTGGCCTCGACCGTGTTCATCGAGCCGGTAATCTGGAACCGGCTGCCGAGTTCGCTGTTGATGCGCGGAGCGGTGACGACCTCGCCCTTGCCTTTCTCGAACAACAGGATCGCCATGCGCTTGCCGACATTGGCGGAAGACACGTCCTTCATGATGCGCGCGCCCTTGGCGTCGACGGTGAGGTGCACCGCCGGCGACTGGGTTTGCGAATCGAAGCCCGCCTGCGCGTCGGTCAGGCTTTCACCGGTGAGGACGACCTGGCGCTTGACGATCAGCGGCAGGCCACCGCGCTCGACGTAGCGTTCGGCGCCGAACGGCACCGGCCCGGTGCCTGCCGCGGCCGCCGCGGCCTCGACGCTGTCGTCGACCATGCGCAGCTCCAGCGTGGCGGTTCGGCCGATGATGTCCTTGGCCTTGGCCGTGTCCTGCACGCCGGGCAACTGCACCACCACGCGGTCCAGTCCCTGCTGCTGGATCACCGGCTCGGCGACGCCAAGCTCGTTGACCCGGTTGTGCAGCGTGGTGATGTTTTGCTTGACCGCGGTCTCCTGCACCAGCCGCGCGGCCTCGGGCTTGAGCGTGCCGGTGAGCTTGAAATCCGTGCCGTCCGGGGCGTCGACCCAAAGCAGGTCCGGCAGTTGATCGGCCAACACATTGCGCGCCGCCGCAAGCGCTTCGCGGTCACGAAAACGGATGTCGACGTTGTTGCCTTCACGGCTGATGCCGGCGTGGCGAACGTTCTTGTCACGCAGCATGAGGCGGATGTCGCCGGCCAGCGATTCGGCCTTTTTGGTCAATGCCGACTTCATGTCCACCTGCATCAGGAAATGCACGCCGCCGCGCAAGTCCAGGCCCAGGTACATCGGCTTCGCGCCGACGGCATGCAACCACTGCGGCGAGCGCGACAGCAGGTTCAGGGCGACGATGTAGCTCGGGTCCGACGGGTCCGGGTTGAGCGCCTTGCTGATCGCGTCCTTGGCCTTGCTCTGGGTGTCCAGGTCGTCGAAACGCGCCTTGACCGAGTTGGCTTCGAACTGCACGAAGTCGGGCTTGAGGCCCGCGGCGCTCAACACCTGCTGAACCCTTGCCACCATAGCCGCATCGAGTTTGAGCGTGACCTTGGCGCTGCTGATTTGCACCGCTGGCGCCTCGCCAAACAGGTTGGGCAGGGTGTAGACCAGCCCGATCAGCAACGCCACCAGCATGACCGCGTATTTCCACAGTGGGTAGCGGTTCATGACCTCACCCCCACGCGTCCAAGCCGGGCGCGTCCGGACCGAGGCCGCCCGTCACTGGCCAACCCGCCTGCGGCACGGGCCATTATTTGACCGTGCCCTTGGGCAGGACCTGCACCACCGAACCGCGTTGCACCTGAACCTCCACGCCGCTGGCCACCTCGACGTGCAGAAAGCTTTCGCCCATCTTCGAAACCTTGCCCAGCAGGCCGCCGGCGATCACGACCTCGTCGCCCTTGGCGAGCGCTTCGATCATCGACTTGTGCTCCTTCTGGCGTTTCATCTGCGGACGAATCATGACGAAGTACAGCACCACGAACATCAGCACCAGAGGCAACATCGTCCCAAGGTTGCCGAACAGGGATTCCGCCCCGCCGGTGGCGGCAGGCGCGGCTTGCGCAAAGGCTTCTGAGATGAACACGGGCTATTCCTCGGTCGAAATGCGGCAGGTGGCCGCAAAAAGCCTTGGATTGTAATCTGCGCGATGGCGCACACAGCCGCGCGGGCCGGGCCCTGCTGACGCCCGCTGACAACGCCCGCCGCGAACGTCGCGACGCGATTCGTCAGGCACCCGGCCCGCCGCGCGCGACCCCTTTCGGGCTATTGCAAACCCTGGCGGCGAACCGCCGGAGTGGCAAATTCCCGGCCCACGACGGTGCGGACATAGTAGTAGTTGTCGCGCGCGCGCTCGCTGAGCGCGTCCAGGTTCACCAGGCCCGCGGCGTCGCAAGGAAATGAGAAACCGCGTCCCTCGTCAAAGAGGGATTGGTAGCGCAACTCGTAGTTGCCGGGATCGGACGAAGACACAGTAGAGACCTTCATTGGATGAACTCCTGCCACTCGGTGCGCCATCAGCGATGCACAACATTAGCCCGC
>JAYSVE010000322.1:0-1898 GCA_043718725.1 Methylibium sp. | reverse complement strand
CGCGTGTTGCCTTCAAATTCGGCCGAGACGATGGTGGCAAAGAAGTGACGCCCGTCGCCGTCGACCTCAAGATGCTCGCATGCCAGCCCTTGCGCGATGAAACGCTGGACTTCGGAGGGTGTCGGGTCGGCCATGAGCAAATTATCGCTCAGTCCCGCGCCCGGCCAACCCGAGCCAGACGCCCGCACCGGACGCGGCAGTCAACGCCCATCAAGCCACGACGCACGCACGGGTTCCCCGGGCGTTGCGTTGGCGCCCCTCGGGGGCAGGAGCGAAGCGACTGGGGGGCACCGACGCACACACGGGTTCCCCGGGCTCGCGTTGGCGCCCCTTGGGGGCAGGAGCGAAGCGACTGGGGGGCACGATTCAGTGCCTGATCTTGTAGCCCGTGCGAAGCAGGTGAAGGCAGACCCCGCACACGACGCCAAGGCTGGTGCCGACGACCGCCAAACTGACCCACGGCGACACATCGCTGACCCCGAAAAAGCCGTGCCGAAAGCCATCGATCATGTAGAAAAACGGGTTCAGGTGGCTGACGGTTTGCCAAAACGGCGGCAGCGAGGCAATCGAGTAAAACACCCCCGACAAAAACGTCATCGGCATGATGATGAAGTTCTGGAAGGCCGCGATCTGGTCGAACTTTTCGGCCCACAAACCCGCCAGCAGTCCGAGTGCGCCCATCATGACGGCGCCGGCCAGCGCGAACACCAGAATCCACAGCGGGTTCGTGACAGGCAGGGGCGCAAACCATATCGTGAACAACAAAACCCCGCCGCCCACCACCACGCCACGCACCACCGAGGCGCCGACATAGGCCACGAACCAGGCCCAATGAGACAGCGGCGTGACCAGCAGGAACACCAGGTTGCCGGTGATCTTGCTCTGGATCAGCGAGCTGCTGCTGTTGGCAAAGGCGTTTTGCAGCACGCTCATCATCACCAGGCCGGGGATCAGGAAGCTGGTGTAGCCAATTCTGTCGAACACCTTCACGTGGTCCTCGAGCACATGGCCGAAGATCAACAGGTACAGCATGGCCGTCATCACCGGTGCGGCGACGGTCTGGAAGCTGACCTTCCAGAACCTGAGCACCTCCTTGTAGAGCAGCGTGCGCGTGCCTGACAGCAGGGTGACGACGCTCATCAGGCCGCAACCCGTTGCACCGGCACGCCCTGCATGATTTCCAGGAACACGTCTTCGAGGTCGGCGCGGCCGATCTCCAGATCCTCCGGGATGCAACCCGCCTGGCGCAGCGTGCCCAGGATGGTCTCGACCTCGCGCGCGTCGTGCGCCTTGATCTGCACGATGCGGCCCGTCACGCGCGACTGCGCCGCCAGGGCGGCCGGCAGCGGCGCATCCATCTTGAATCGCAACATGGTGCTCGCCGTGCCCGCCAGCAGCGCCGAGGTGCGGTCCAGCGCCACCACGCGGCCCTGCTTGAGCATCGCGATGCGCCCGCACAAGGCCTCGGCCTCTTCCAGGTAGTGCGTGGTCAGCAGCACGGTGTGGCCCTCTTTGTTCAGGCGCGCGATGAACTGCCACAGCGCCTGGCGCAATTCCACGTCGACCCCCGCGGTGGGCTCGTCCAGCACGATCACCGGCGGGCGGTGCACCAGCGCCTGGGCCACCAGCACGCGCCGCTTCATGCCGCCGGAGAGCTGGCGCATGTTGGCGTCGGCCTTCTCGGTCAAGCCCAGGTTGGCCAGCAGCTCGTCGATCCACGCATCGTTGTTGCGAACGCCGAAATAGCCGCCCTGGATGCGCAGCGACTCGCGCACGCTGAAGAACGGGTCGAACACCAACTCTTGCGGCACGACGCCCAGGCTCCTGCGGGCCGCGGCATAGTCGCTCACAACGTCGTGGCCAAGCACCTTCACGCGCCCGCCGGTGGCCCTGGCCAG
>JAYSVE010000321.1:0-10588 GCA_043718725.1 Methylibium sp. | reverse complement strand
GACGCAAACGGCGTGGGCCGCAATGAGGCGGTCGAGGGCATTCTTTCGGCGCTCTGGAACGGCGGCACGCAGGACGCCGTAAGTGCGGGCGGCGGCTTCGTCGAATTGCAAGACGGGGATTTGCAGCAAGAACAAATCAAGCACACGCTCGTCATGGACGCGAGTCGTGTTGAGCCTCTCGACGCCCGCGCGCAACTCCGCAAAGGTGATGATCGACATACAGGCATCGCCGACTTTGAGTGACTTGAACCGCGAAGCAACCACTGCCGGTTGCTGGCGCATGACATAGATACAGATGTTCGTATCTAGTAGGTATTTCATTTGGAAGATTCTGGTTTCTGATTTCCGAAAATATCCATCGTCTCCCAGTCACGTTCCACCTCAGGCGATTCGTCACGCCCGCCGGCCATGAAATTTGGCGAAAACATGGCGCAGATTTCCATGAGGCCGCCCAGACCGGCTTGCACCACCGGCCGCACCACCAGGGTATTGCCGACACGCTCGATTTCAACGTCCTGCGCCGCATCGACGAAGCCCAGTTCCTTGGGAATGCGCACCGCCAGCGAATTGCCGCTCTTGAAGACTCGGGTCAACATGAAAGTGCTCCTTGAAAACTCAAAGTATATACGGGCTATACACGCACCCTACAAGGCCACCGGGCCGTCCTTCAACTTCTCTGTCACCAGTTGCTCCACCTCTGTCAACCAGACTTTGAGTTCACCCTCGTTGTTCAACGTCCGCTTCGGGATGGCGACATAAGCCACGTTGGGCTTGAGCAGCTGCACGGCGGCATGGCGCGCTGCGTCGAAGCGGCTGGGCAGCGCCTGGGTCTTGGAAATCCAATGTTGCAAGCTGCATTCATCCAGCGCATCTTGCAGTTCTTCGGGGGAGGCCAAGGGGACGGGCTTCAACGGCGCCAGGTGGTGGTCTCGGGTCAGCTGGGCACGCTGCGCGTCGGTCAGCTTGCACCAATCTGCGTCTGCCGCAAGGTGGGTTCGCTGCGCATCGAAACCGCCTTCATACGCCCGCAGCTTGGCGTTCAGCGCCTGTCGCAGAACATCTGCCGTGTGGTCCAGCAGGGGTCGCACCGGGTCCGGGTCAGCCAGCAAGCTGCGCTGAGCCTGGATGGCATTGGCGTCAGCCTTCAGCCCAGCGTAGGGGCCAAGGTCCTTGGCATGCGCCAGCAAGTCGGTGAGCGAGTGCCAGACAGGCAAGCGTTTGTGGATGTCCTGGGCAGTCTTGACCCACTGTTTGGACAGGCCCACCAACTCGTCGTAACGGTCAAACAGCTCACGCAACTGACCATTGCCGGACTGGGCCTCAACAGCCTCAATGGCAGTGAGCTTGGGCGGCAGAGGGGCCGGTGCCGCCCCGCCGGCCTTGCCTGCCTGCTCGCGCAGCCTGGAAAGAAGCTGCGGCAGCTTGCTCAGTTCTTCCTTGGGCTGGCAGGGCACGCCAACCGTGTTGAACAACTGGCGAATCTTGATGAACTGCGGCGGCGAGATGGTGATGGACTCTTGCCTGAAGTTGGCCTGGGTGAGCTTGTTGCGGTCGAGGCTCTTGGCGTCCAACGGCTTGGCTGAAGCGTCGGTCGCACGGATGTGGCCCGAGGCCAGCAATGCGAACAGGGCGCCGTCAATCGCGTCACGCGGCCAGCCATACGGGGCGCTCTCGAACTGATCGCGAATCTCGCTGCCCTTCTTGCCGGCGCCGATGTAGGCCATGAGCTTCTGGCAGACGGGATGTTTGTCGGCTTCTTGCGCGTGGCCCACCGCTTTCAGCGCCTCCAGATTGCCCTTGCGCGCTTCGTCCAGCACCTTGTCCCACTTGTCATGGTCTGCCACATCGAACTCGCGGTACAGCCGGATGGCCGACGCCTTGCCAGCGCGATTCAAACGGTCTGACAGGTCGTTGCCATCAGTGACCTCTTGGCCGCCGGACTGGAAGACGCGCACGCCCGCGAACAACTTGTCCAATGAGTCCTTCAACTCCTTCCCGGCATTGCGCTCGCGGCTCTCCATCGAGCGCTGAGCGTCCTGCCCTTCCGGTGTCGCCGGTGTGCCCTTCTTGCGCAGCGTGGACCGGGCCGACTCCAGCGCCACGATGGCATTGGTCAGCTCGGTCTTGTGCTGCGCCGGCATGAAAGCGAACAGCGTGGGGTTCTCCGCGCTCCGCGAACGAGCCTCGGCGATGACCGACTTTTCTTCTGCCTGCCAACCGTCTTGAATCCAGAGATAGAGGGCCTTCTCGTTGTCCTTGGGCAGGGTCTCGTCGTAAGTGGGCGACAGCCGCCGCTCCTCGTTGCCCTTGCCCTGGAAGACACGCACCTTCTTCAGCACCTCGCCGAAGCGGGCCTTGAAGAGGTCAGCCCGCTGCTGCTCGACGCGCTGCGGGGCAGACTTCAGCTCGGCTTCCTGGGCGCGGAACTCGTCGTACCAGGCGCTGGACTCGCGGGTTTGCAGTCGGTATTCGGTGCCGTTGGGCCCCGCCAGCGCCATGACGAGGCGGTCGTCGTTCTGAAGGGTGTGCAGCAGCTGGGGCAGTTGTTTGCGCAGGTCGCTGGAGCCGGCGGACAGGTTGGTGACCAGCAGGTCGGCCAGCACGTCGTCGGTGGCCTTCAGGCCGATGTCGAGCGCGGCGTCCGCCGGCAGCTTGTTGATGAGGTAGATGAGCTTGAGCACCTTGCCCTTGAGCTGCGCGCTGGCATCGCCCGCGGCGAAGCGCTGCACGTTCTCGAAGACCTCTTTCGGCAGCTGGGCCGTGGAGACCAGGTTGGCGGCGATTTGGTCGTAGAGGAAGTCGCCAGCCACCACATTGCCCAGAGGCAGGTCTGCCGTGGCCAGCACGGCCTCGTGCACCACGCGCAGTTGGCTGCGCAGCTGGGAGACGGTGCCCGTGGTGTCGATGGTCCGCAAAACACGTTCCCAGAAGCGACGCCGTACTGGCAGGATGGGGTAGTCGGTCGTCATGAACGACTCGTCGTCGGTGACATGTTCGAGCTTGGTGCCGCGCAGGTGGCGCGAGATTTCACCGAGGTTTCCACGCCAGACCTTTTCCACCTCGGGCTGGGCTGAAGGCTTTTTCGACAGGATGATTTGGCGGGTGACGTTCTCGACGTCCCAGTCGCCCAGCATCACCTCGACAGGGAAGCGGCCCTTGATGCGTTGAAGGCTGGGCGTGCCGGTGAGCGCCGACTGGCCCGTGCCGACGAACAGCAACTCACCCCGAAAATGCTTGCACAGGCTCTCGGTAATTTCCTGCACCTTGTAGGCCTTGTCGGCATCGTTGCCGATGTATTGCTGAACCTCGTCCAGGACGATCAGGGTCAACGGAAACTTGCCGTTGTCGGCGCGTGTGTCGGTGAGGGCGTCGGTGATGGCCGAGACCATCTGTTCGTTGGTGATGTCAGCCACCTGTGGGAACTGGGCCTTGATGAGCTGGCGTGCATCGCCATCACTGTTCGCAAAGCCGGGGCGGGCGTTCAACAGCGCACCCGCCAAATGGCTCGACACATACATGTGCGGCAGCTCTTGGACGAGCGATCGACCGGCGGCCTTCAGCTCCGCATCGACGGACGCGGCAAGGCCTTCTCGCCTCAGCCACAAAACGAACTGAGCCTGGTTGTATTGCTCGGGCAGGTTCTTGGACTTGAAGACGATCCCGAGAAGCGCGAGGCGGACGTTGTCGCCCGCACCAGACCCCAACTTGCCGGCGGCGGCATGCAGGCCGCCGTGGCGCTTGCCTTGGGTCGACAGCTCCTTCAGTGAGTCGGTAACACCAGACGGCAGCCTGGCCGTGCCGCGCGCAGTGGCACCGTCCGGAAACCTGTAGTCGGTCCACAGGGTGCGCAGCATCTTGGCCAGGTGCGACTTGCCGCTGCCGTAGAAGCCGGAAATCCAGACGCCAGGCTGCTCGGTGCGGCTGCCCAGGTTCAGCAGGAACTTGTCGAGCATGGTCTCCAGGCCCTTCTCGTACTGACCGTCGCAGACGAAGGTTTCGAGTTCGTAGCGCAGCACGGTCAGCGCCGCTTCGGAGTGGTCTTCGGATACTTCGGCGACGCCGTTGTTGACGAGGCGGTTCTCGGTGGGCGCCTTGTTATAGATGTCCCTGTTCAGCATGGTGGTCCTTGCTTGGTTCTGGCTCAGTTTTGATGTCGTTTGGTTCGGTAGCTCAGTCGGTGGCCAGCAGCGGCACAGCGAGGTAGTTCCAACCGTCCCGCGCATCGAGCAGGCGATAGGTGTGGTTCTCCGGGTGGTGTTCTCCGGGGAAGAAGACCAGCAAGCGGCCGGGGACGACGTCCTTGATGCCCTCGACGACCGTTGACACGCGGGCCAAGCCGAACAAGCTGCCCACACCCAGCAAGGCCACCACCGTGTTCGGGCCCGCTTCAGCGGCAACGCGCGCCTTCAGCTGTTGGGTGAGCGAGGCGACGAACTCGGTCAGCTCCCCGGTCTGGTAGCCGGCCAGGTCTTCAGGGTTCTCGAAGTACGCGTCGCGGTATTCCTGGGCCGCCATCCATTGGGGGAACGCATTGGTCACGTCGATGGGCAGCCATTGCTTGCCGGCTTGCTGGGTGACCAGCGCGAACTCTTCGACGTTGGCCCGCAGGCGCAACTCGTCGGCCTTGTCGTAGACCGCGAAGATGACGCGCTGGATGGCTGCGAGCCCCGCCTGCCACGGCACAGTGAGGTGATGGCGGTAGGAGCCCACGAGCTTGGTGACCTTAGACGACACGGGTGGCCTCCTGACGGACTTGTTCTTCTTGCGGAGTGAGGTAGTCCTGGAACCGCACTTCCTTGACGCCCCCGGCGTTGAGAAAGACAAGCAGGCCCCGATGCGAAGCCGAGTTTGCAAGCGCCTCTAGCTCACTGGGTGAGCCAGACAATAAGTTCATCCAGGAAGACGTGAAGAGGCGCTGCCCAGACAGGCCTTCAAGATGGCCCAGGAACAGGGTGAATGCGACGTTTGTCGGCGTGACAACCGGCATGGCCCGGGTCTTCCGTGAGTGACCGGCCAAGTAGCCGGCCTGGGTCCACGTGCCGCGCACGTTCTGGGCGAAGGATTTGAGCGATGCAGGGCTGAATCTGTCCTGATGTGCACTGGCCAGCAACTTCTCGAGTTCGTCGCGCGTCACAGCCTCGCCTGGCTGCTTGCTGGCGATGAAGTTTTGCGTACCACGCAGCAAAGGGTCACGGGCCAGGGCGACGAAAAGGGCAAGGACGGGCCGGGCTGCAGCGTCACACGCCCAGAGGCGGCGGAAGGTCCGAAAGATGGCCAGCGAGGAGTCCAGACCGTAGAGGATCCCCAGATGGCGGAGCGCGAGTTCGCGAGCCTTCTTCGTCGGCTTGCCGAGGCTGTTGAGCTCGATGACCTCGCGGGCGTAGTCGGCCCTGTCGGCATCGACCGGAAGGTGGCTAGCGAGGATTGCGATGTCCTCCAGCATCATGGTCCGGGCGGCGTGCGGGCCGTTGGTACCGAAGCGAAAGCCGAGGCCAGTCAGCAGGTGTTCTCTTCCCTTGGTCACGCCTTCTCCCGCCCGCCGATGGTCGGAAGCGTGTACTGGGAGTCGCCTTGGACGGGGATGTCGCGGTCACGGCAGTACGCGACCACCATGACTTCGAGCATGTTGGCCACGCTGCGCATCTCGCGCTCGGCCGCAGATTGCAGGGCAGCCTTGATGCGCGGCTCTACACGAACACTGACCACTTCGGTCTTGATGACGGCCATCACGGCACCCCTGTGTGGGAAACGCTAGTAGAACGCTAGCGTAGCCGAGATTTCAGCGTGTGCGCTTCGACGAAGGTTGTCAACCCGATCGCGACCTCGCAGCGCAGTCCTCTGAGGTCTGCAGGCCGCATGCGCTCTACCATGAGCGAAAGAACGTCACCACGAATGACGCGTTGGTTGCCTTGGGCGCAGGCGCTTGCGCCCGGTTTCGATGCCCGCTTCAAGCCGTGTTGCCTCGACCAAGGGCATGGCCACAAACAGGACCGGTTGGAGGTTCAGACGCGCCCGGGCGAGCGCAGAGGGTGGGTCAAGCTGATGGCGTGCGCCAACGCTGACTGTCGAGTGCTGCTGACGACGAGAGAGGGCCAAACATGGCCGGCATTGTGGTCCGAGTGGGCCGGCCCCGACAAGGCGGGGGCCGCCTTTAGGAACGCGCAAGCGCGCCTTGGCGGCGGTGAACGCGCGAGCCGCTGCCGAAGGCTTGTTGCGCTTACCTGTCGCGGCCCAACCGGCTGCGGGCAAGGGTGCGGCCGGCGGGGGTCCGGTTCAGCGGCAGATGTGTCTGACCTTTCTCGTCGACGCAGGGGCATCGCCCCACCACAGGCGCGCGAACCGTACGCCGCATCGTCGCTCCAGCGCTGAAGCGGAAGCCAGGTCGACACGACGGCCCTCGGTGCGCCGGCCGGGGCGCAAGGCAGACAACAGGGGCGCCTTCAGGCCCGGCGCAGAGAATTCGAAGGCGCGTCCGAAACGCCGGGCGGGGGTGGTCGCCCTCGCGTTGTCAACCGCCATCGGGCCCGTTTCGCCATGCACCAAAGGCGATGCCAGCGCATTCGGGTTGGCCTCCTCGCGCGGGCCGAATGCGGCGGGGACACTCGCCGGCGCAACGGCGCTGCGGTCGGCGGCGGCGGGGAGCACGGTCACGTCCGAGGGGGATGCGGAAGTGGGCTGGGTTGTCGGTTCGCGCTGTACCGCATTCCACAGTGTGAATACCACCAGGCCCATCAGGATGACGACGATGCCCAGCCACGCGTTGGCCTGGCTGCCCGGCAGATTCAGGCTCGACAACGCCAAGAGCCGCGCCGGCGCAAGGGTCGGCCGGCCTTCCGGGCCGGACGGGCTCACCTGGCCAGAAACGCTGCCCAGGCTCGAAGGCAGCGCTGGCAGGAACGGCTCCCGGACCGGGCTCTGCGGGTGGCTGGTCTCGCCGCGGTCCGGCCGCACGGCGATGGTGGCGACCGGCGGCGTCGGCGCGACAGGCGACGCCGCCGGCGACGACCGGGCAAGCGCCGACGACGCGTCGTCGAAGATCAACGTGTCGGCGAAACCGTCGCTCGACGATGGCGCTTCAAACAGGCGCGACTCGGGGCGAGTGACCGGGGTCGTCCAGTTGTGGACAAATGCCGTCGGCTCGGTGTTGGCGAAATCCGTCGAATGGCCGCGCGAAGGCGCCGGACGCCAAACCGGGCGCACCGCCCCCTTGAACCCGCAGACGAACAACTTGCGCGGCCGAACCGCAGCCAAAACGTCCTGCAGCCCGAGCCTGTCGTTGAACCGCGAACGTGTGGTGGGCACCTCGGGTTCCACAGCCGGCTTGGCTTGCGCGTCGACCCAGCCCAGCCTCGCCTTGAACTGGTCGATGTTGCGCGGCCGCATCTCGGCGGGGACGGACAGGGCCCAATCGATGGCGCGCAGGAAGGCGTCGTTGTAGGCGCCGGCAGCCACCTCGGCCAGCGCCGGCTTCTCTTCGTGCAACAGGCGGCCGCTCGCCAACGCCGGGGGCGCGCCGGTGATGGCCTGGTGCAACATCGCGCCGACGCTGTAGAGGTCGGTCCAGGGCCCGACCTGGGCTTTCGCGGCGGCGTACAGATGCGGCGCAAACAGCTCGATCGGCGCGAAGCCGGGCAGCGCTGCCTCGTCGGGCACAGGCTCAGGATCGGCCATGCCGCCGGGCATGGCGCGCAGGCCGAACAGCAGCACGCGGGAGTCGGCGGTCAGGAAAACGCGCGCGGGCGTCAGGCGGCGGTGAATGTGGCGGCGCTGGTGCAATGCCTGCAAGCCGCCGAGCAGCGGCGCCAGCACCGAGCGCAACCAGGTTTCGTCCGCCGGCCCTGGCCTGGCGGCCAGGCGCGCTGCCAGCGTCGTGCCCTGGACCCACGGCATCACCCGGTACGCCGTGCCGTGGTCTTGCCAGGCGTGCGTCACCGTCAGCACGCAGTCCACGTCGAGTGCACCGAGCATCCGGCCCTCGTCGGCGAACGCCCGCAGCCCGGTTGCAAATGCGTGCGCATGCCGCGGGCCACGCGCGCCAACGGCTCTGGGGCCGACGCGCTGCGCGTGCCGGCGAGGCAGGTACTCCTTGAGCGCCACCGGGGTATACAGGTTGAGATCCGTGGCACGGTAGACGATGCCCTGTTCGTCTTCGTTGACCACCGCCTCCAGTCGATAGTCACCAAGCAGCGTTCCCGCCGGCAGTGCCAGTGAGGCGAAGCGGTCGACCGCGTCCGCGTCAGCCCATTCGGACAGGATTTCGGTATCGCGGTCGATGGGGCGAAGTGGCTTCGAGTTGCGGCTCATGGGGCCCCGGCTTTTTTGCCGGCAGTGCTGTGGCGAGAGCGCACACGATAGGCCGTTCGCAGCGTGCTTTTGGAAGCTTGGAACGGCCGCGCCGGACAAATCAGGCGTTCAGGTGAAGACCGCCCCGGCACTGTGGCGCGGCCCGCACAACGCTGTGCAATCGGTCCAGGCGCGGCCGTGCGGCGAGCCTCTCACCGGCCGTTCAAAAACCCTCTTCGACCAGCTCGGCCGCGCGAATCAAGGCCCGCGCCTTGGCCTCGGTTTCCTGCCATTCGAGTTCGGGCACCGAATCGGCGACGACGCCCGCTGCCGCCTGCACGTACAGCACCTGGTCCCGGACGATGCCGGTGCGGATGGCGATGGCCACATCCATGTCGCCGGCAAAGCTGAGGTAGCCGCAAGCGCCGCCATAGATGCCGCGCTTGACGGGCTCGAGCTCGTCGATGATCTGCATCGCGCGAACCTTGGGGGCGCCGGTCAGGGTGCCGGCCGGGAAGGTGGCGCGCAACACATCCAGGCTGGTCATGCCGTCCTTCAACATCCCTTCGACATTGCTGACGATGTGCATCACGTGCGAGTAACGCTCGACCGTGAACGCCTCGGTGACCTTGACCGTGCCGGTCTTGGCGATGCGGCCGATGTCGTTGCGTGCCAGGTCGATCAGCATCACATGTTCCGCGCGCTCCTTGGGGTCGCCCCTCAGCTCTTGCTCCAGCGCCTGGTCCTGGGCCGGCGTGGCGCCGCGCGGGCGGGTCCCGGCGAGCGGGCGGATCGTCACCTTGGCCCCCTCCGCGGTGTGCTCCTGGCGCACCAGGATTTCCGGCGAGGCGCCGACGATCTGGAAGTCGCCCATGTCGTAGAAATACATGTAGGGCGACGGGTTCAGCGAGCGCAGCGCGCGGTACAGGCTCAGCGGCGACTCGGTGAAGCGCTTGCGCAAGCGCTGGCCCACCTGCACCTGCATCATGTCGCCGGCGGCGATGTATTCCTTGGCGCGCAACACGGCGGCGATGTAGGCCTCCTTGCCGAACTCGCGCTCCACGCCGTGCGAGGCGCCGCGGCGCACCGCCGGCGCCGTGACGCTGTAGCGCAGCTTGTCGCCCAGATCGGCGAGGCGTCGCCTGGCCCGGGAAAAGGCCTCGGCCTCGCCGGGGTCGGCATAGACGATCAGGTACAGCCGGCCGGACAGGTTGTCGATGACCGCCAGCTCCTCGCATTGCAGCAACTGGATGTCCGGCGTGCCGATGGCGTCGGGCAGGCTGGTCGCCTGCGCCAGCTTGGGCTCGATGAAACGCACCGCGTCGTAGCCAAAGTAGCCCGCGAGGCCCCCGCAAAAACGCGGCATGCCCGGGCTCAGCGCCACCTTGAACCGACGCTGGTATTCGGCGATGAAGTCCAGCGGGTTGCCGGCGCGCGATTCGACCACGACGCCGTCGGTCAGGACCTCGGTGTGAAAACCGCTGGCGCGCACCAGGGTCCGCGCCGGCAGGCCGATGAACGAGTAGCGGCCAAAGCGCTCGCCCCCCACGACGGACTCGAGCAGGAAGCTGTTCTTGCCCGCGCCCGAGCCGTAGGCCAGCTTGAGGTACAGCGACAACGGCGTTTCGAGGTCGGCGAACGCCTCGCTGATAAGCGCAATGCGATTGAAGCCTTGCGCTGCCAGGCTCTTGAATTCAAGTTCGGTGATCACGAGTCAGGGCCCTGCGTCGGCCGGCTCGGCGCCAATGGCGAGCGCGACCTTGGGTTTCGGATGTGCCGTAGACGTCGCCGCCAACCGCTGCGGCCGTCCCGGGCCGGGGCTGGCGACGAGCCCGGCCGAACAGGCGGCAAACTAGACCAGCGGCGTGGCGCCGCGATCCGGACGGCGCCAGGGCCAGGCTCCCCGGTCGTGCGACCCGTTGATTCTTTTGCGCGTTGAAAACATGGGCAAAAGTGTAGCAGCCGGGTCGTGATTCACCCCGGCCTGCCGTCGCGTCTTGCCGTCAGCGACTCAAGCGTGCAGCGTCTCAAAGATTTGGGTGTCGGCAAAACCGTTGGCGGGGTTGGCGTGGCCCGTGGGCGAGGGGCCTTTGACCTCCAGCCGCAACCGGGCCAGTTCCGCGAAGGTCTCGCGGAGTTGTTCTTCCAGGCAGCTCACCGCGTTGCGCTGGTCGTTGGCCGCGTCGGCGAGCTGACGCTTCAGGCTCGTGCGTTGATGCTCGAACTCTTTCTTGGCCAGCGCATGCGCCGCATCGAGTTTTTCGACGGCCGCTTCCCTGCGCAACCGATGCGCGTCTTCGATCTC
>JAYSVE010000033.1:0-2421 GCA_043718725.1 Methylibium sp. | reverse complement strand
GCGTCTGGCCACTGACCCGAAACACCTCGAGCGCGCGCTGGATGCGTTGCTGGTCGGCCGGCTTCAGGCGCGCGGCGGTGACCGGGTCGACACGTTGGAGTTCGCGGTACAGCGAGGCCAGGCCGTCGCGCTCGCACTGCGCCGCCAGGGCGGCGCGCACGCCGCGGTCGGCCGCGGGCATGGCGTCCAGCCCGTCGAAGTAGGCCTTGAAGTAAAGCATGGTGCCGCCCACCAGCAGCGGCACGTTGCCACGCGACTGCACGGCGGCAACCAAGGCCTGCGCGTCGGCGACGAAGCGCGCCGCCGAATAGGCTTCGTTGGGCTCGATGATGTCGATCAGGTGGTGCGGCACCGAGGCGCGCTCGGCCGCTGTGGGTTTGGCGGTGCTAATGTCCATGCCACGGTAGACCAGGGCCGAATCGACGCTGATGATTTCGACCTGCCGCGTTGGCGCCAAGGCCCGCGCAATCGCCAGTGCGGCGGCGGTCTTGCCGGCGGCGGTGGGGCCGGCCAGGCACAGCAGGGGGTTGAGCGAAGCGATTGTCCCGGGTGACGGTGGTGATGGTCCGGCGCCGGGCCGCCCCAAGCCGGATGACGCCCCTTGGGGGCAGGAGCGAAGCGACTGGGGGGCCATATCCAGCTCAGGCGGGCTGCGCGGCAGCATGGGGTTTCGGGTCGCCATGGCGCTGCACCAGCGTCCACGCGACGGTTGCCACGGCCACGCTGAAGGCGGCCACGCCCAGGGTCAGCGGGAACACCGTGCCGTTCAGGCTGCGGCCCAGCCACAGGCCGATGAGGAACGCCGTCAGCATCATGCAAAAACCGGACAGCGAGGCGGCGGTGCCGGCCTTGTCGCGAAACGGCCCGACCGCGCCGGCCTGGCCGCAGGGCTGGTGGATGCCGTGCCCCAGGGTGAACAGCCACTGTGGCGCGATCAGGGTCCACACCGACCATTCGTACGCCCCGGCCAGTGACAGGCCGGCCATCAGCAAGCCACCCGCCAGGCTCAATACGCCGCCGATGGCAACCGTGACGCACAGCCCGCGGCGGGCCAGCAGGCGCCGGCACAACAGCGTGCCCAGGATGTAGAAGGCCGAGTTCGACGCCAGCACCGCGCCATAGGCCAGCCGCGACAGGCCCATCACGTCGATGTAGACGAACGACGACGCCGCCAACAGGATGAACAGGCCGCCGTAGGTGCTGGCCAGCAACAAGGTGTAGGCCACGAAGGTCGGGTGGCGGGCGATCTGCTTCCAGTTCTGCCACAGCGGCGCGAGCCGCGTGGCGGCCGGGTTGCGCTGCGTCAGGGTCTCTTCAAAGCGGCTGGCCACGAACGCCAGCGTGACCGCGCCGAACAGCGCCAACGCCAGCAAGGTGGCATGCCAGGAGAACCACTCCATCAGCAGGCCGCCGAGCAGCGGCGACAGCATCGCCAGCAGGCCCAGGCCGCCGAGCGCCTTGGCCATGACCCGCGCGCCTTCGTAGGGCTCGTACAGGTCGCGCACGATGGAGCGGCCACAGGTGACGCTGGCCGCCAGCGCCACGCCCTGCAGCGCACGCCAGGCGATCAGCCAGCCCATCGACGGCGCCAGCGCGGCCAGCCCGCTGGCCAGCGTGAACAGCGTCAAGCCCCACAGCAGCACCGGGCGCCGGCCGAAGCGGTCGGCCAGCGGGCCGCACACCAGTTGCGCCAGGCCGAAGCCCATGATCAGCGCCGACAAGGTGAGTTGCGCCCCGCTGACGCCGCCGCCCAGCGCGCCCGGCAGGCTGGGCAGTGCGGGCAGGTAGAGGTCGGTGGCGACGGCCTGGATGCCCAGCAGCAACACCAGCATCGGCACAATCACCAAGGGCGTCATGCCCGAAAGGGAGGACGAAGTAGAAGGCATGTTTGGAGCCTAACAGGCGCTGGCGCGTGGCCGGTTGGCGTGGTGGTGAGCGGCTCGAATCGTCGCGCCCAACCCAGAGGTGATAGCCTCGCCGCTCCACCCGGAGGTCCTGCCATGAACACCGCCCACATCGAATTCCTGAACTCCGGCAAGGTGTTGCCGGAGGGCCTGCCGTTCAGCGAAGCGGTGCGGGTGGGCGCCACGCTGTACCTGTCCGGCCAGATGGGCATCGTTCCGGGCAGCATGCGGATGGCGCCCGGCGGCATCCGCGAGCAAACGCGCCAGACCATGGAGAACATCAAGGCCACCCTCGAGGCCCATGGCGCGGCGATGCACAACCTCGTGAAATGCACGGTGATGCTGGCCGACATCTCCGACTGGCCGGCCTTCAACGAGGTTTACCGCAGCTACTTCGAAGCGCAGCGCCTGCCGGCGCGCAGCGCCTTCGGCGCGAACGCGCTGGCGCTGGGGGCGCGTGTCGAGGTCGAATGCATTGCGGTGCTGGACGCATAGACCGCGGGTGGGCGGCACAGCG
>JAYSVE010000320.1:0-10591 GCA_043718725.1 Methylibium sp. | reverse complement strand
GTCGAACTGGTCGGCGGCGCGCGCGAAGCGGGCGAAGAACGCGTCGTTGTCGACGACGTGCTGGTGCACGAACTCGCGGGCCCGCAGCAGCAGCGCGGCGTCACCGGCCACCGCCACCGCGTCCAGAAAGATCGCCAGGTTCATGGCCCCGTGCGGGTCGGCACCGAACATCCAGCCGCGCAGGCTGTCCTTGAAGCCGGCCACGGTCTGGCGCCACAACGGGTTGCTGAGCATGATGTCGCCCGGGCAGCGCGGGTAGCCGAAGGCGATCAGCGCGTCGATGAACTGCCGCGCCAGCGGTTCCAGCGCGGCCGGGTCGCAGCCATCGCCGAGCAGCAGGGCATTGTCCTGGTCGGTCTTCAGGACCTGCTCACCGCGGCCTTCGCTGCCCATCACGATCAGGCAGCTCTGCATCACCAGCTCGGGCGGCGCGAGCACCGACCACAGCCGCGCGAACACCCGGGCATTGAGCTCGCACACCAACCTGGCGATCTGCTCGACCGGCGTGCCGCGGCCGTGCAGCAGGGTGACCACGCCGTCGATCCGCAGCGCGGCAGCCCCGATCTGGACGACCGACGTGGCTTGCTCCAACTGCAGCGCAATGGGGTCGGACGGGTTGGCGACGATGTCAGGCACGGACCGAGCCCTCATGTGAAAACGGGACCGCGAGAAAACAACCCGCGGTCCCGCCCATCATGCAACGAACAACACTCAGTGTCCGGACGCCCCCGCCGCGCCGATGCCGGTTTCAGAACGCACCTGCTGCGCCAGGAAGCCGCCACGGTCGACCTTGGCGCGCGCGCTCTTGTCAAGTATGGAGAACAGCCAGATGCCGACGAAGCCGATGGTCATCGAGAACAGTGCCGGCGAGGTGTAAGGGAACAGCGCCGAGCCCTTGGGGTTGCCCAGCGTGGCTTCCCACACCGACGGCGAGACGATGGTCAGCGCCACCGACGAGATCAGCCCCAGGAAGCCACCGATCACCGCGCCGCGGGTGGTGCAGTCTTTCCACAGCACGCTCATGAACAGCACCGGGAAATTGGCCGACGCCGCGATCGCAAACGCCAGAGACACCATGAACGCGATGTTCTGCTTCTCGAAGACGATGCCCAGCGTGACCGCCAGGACGCCCAGGCAGACGGTGGTGATCTTGGACACGCGCAACTCCGACGCGCTGTCGGCCTTGCCCTTTTTCACCACCGTGGCGTAGATGTCGTGCGACACCGCCGAGGCGCCCGACAGCGTCAGCCCCGCCACCACCGCCAGGATGGTCGCGAACGCCACCGCCGAGATAAAGCCCAGGAACACGTTGCCGCCGACCGCGTTGGACAGGTGGATCGCCGCCATGTTGCCGCCGCCCAGCAGCGCGCCCTTGGCGTCAAGGAAGTCGGGGTTGGTCAGCACGAAGGTGATGGCGCCGAAGCCGATGATGAAGGTCAGCAGGTAGAAGTAGCCGATCCAGCCGGTGGCCCACATCACCGAGGTGCGCGCCGCCTTGGCGCTGGGCACGGTGAAGAAGCGCATCAGGATGTGCGGCAGGCCGGCGGTGCCGAACATCAGCGCCATGCCGAAGCTGATGGCCGAGATCGGGTCCTTGACGAAGTTGCCCGGCCCCATGATGGACTGGCCGATCTTGGCCGCCACCTCGGCGGTCTTGCCGTCCTTCAGCGCCAGGTCGGTCTTGATCTTGACCGCGCCGGCGAACATGGCCTCGGGGCTGAAGCCGAAGTGCCACAACACCGACAGCGCCATGAAGCTGGCGCCACCGAGCAGCATCACCGCCTTGATGATCTGGACCCAGGTGGTGGCGGTCATGCCACCGAACAGCACGTAGACCATCATCAGCGCGCCGACGATGACCACCGCGATCCAGTACTCCAGCCCGAACAGCAGCTTGATGAGCTGGCCGGCGCCGACCATCTGCGCGATCAGGTAGAACGCCACCACGACCAGCGTGCCCGAGGCCGCGAAGATGCGGATCGGCTTTTGCTCGAAGCGGAACGCGGCCACGTCGGCAAAGGTGAACTTGCCCAGGTTGCGCAAGCGCTCGGCCATCAGGAAGGTGATCACGGGCCAGCCGACCAGGAAGCCGATGGAGTAGATCAGCCCGTCGAAGCCGCTGGCCATCACGGCCGCCGAGATGCCCAGGAACGACGCCGCCGACATGTAGTCGCCGGCGATCGCCAGGCCGTTCTGGAAGCCGGTGATGCCGCCACCGGCGGTGTAGAAGTCGGCCGCCGACTTGGTCTTGGAGGCCGCCCATTTGGTGATGAACAGCGTCATCACGACGAACGCGCCGAACATGCCGATGGCGGTCCAGTTGGTGGCCTGCTTTTGCGCCTGGCCCAGGTCGGCGCCGGCGGCCCAGACCGTGGCCGACACGGCAAATAGCGCGCCCAGGGTCAGCGCCATGCGCGTGGTGTTGGAAAATTGTGAGGTCATGGGGCGAAGCGCGCGCTCATTTCAGCACCGCCTTGGAGATGGATTCGGCCAGCGCGTCGAACTCGCTGTTGGCGCGGTTGACGTAGTAGGCGGTGATGGCGATCGTGAAGACGATGACGCCGAAGCCGATTGGGATGCCGACGGTCATGACGCCCGCGCCAAGCCGTTGCGACAGGAACTCCTTGTTGAACGCCACCAGCAGGATGAAGCCGAAGTACACGACCATCATGGCCAGGGTGAGCCACCAGCCGAAGCTTGTGCGCTTGGCCTTGAGCTCCTGGTATTGGGGATTGCTGGCAATCCGTTGCACCAATTGCAGTTCCATGTTGTCTCCTTGTGGTTGACCGTCACGGCTGTGCGCAGCGCCGCGTGGTCGCGCATCTTGGGCGCAACGCCTGACCGGCCGCTGACATGAAACCAACAAGAACTGACGCTATGCCAGATGCCGGCCCAATGCCAGCCGCGCCGTGCCCGGCCCACCGGCGCGGTTGATCCACATCAAACCACCGCCACGCGGCGCCATTGGCACCCGGCCCAGGAACAACGGGGCAAAGCCCGGCCTTTTCCGGTTCAAGCCGCGCAAGGGCAAAGCGATACTGGAACCGGATCGCCAAAATTCCACTTTGCACAGGCCCTCATGAACATCTTCAAGAAGCTCCTCAAGCGCGCCCGCGCCAACCCCCGCGCGCCATTGGCGCTGCTTCTCGGGGTTGCGATGTTGATGGGCTACTTTGCCCTCAGTGGCAAGGCCGCCGATGAAGCCAGCGCGCGCAAGAGCCCGGAGGCCAAGGTCTTCGAGAAGGCCCCGGAAGACTGGCTGGCGCACCAGAAGAACGCCTCCGAGTTTCGCAAGGCGCTGGACACCGGCAGCCTGGCGGCGGTCGGCCTGGCGAGCACCGAGCCGGGCCTGGTGCTCTACACGCTGAAAAGCGGCGAGAAGGCCAGCGCCACCGTGCCGGGTTGCACCGCCATGGGCTGTGCCGGCACCGCGCTCGACAGGCTGGGTGACAAAAGCGCCGAGGCCGGCTTCAGCCTGGTGCGGGTCGAGATCGACTCGCGCACCACCAGCCGGCGTTGGCTGGACATGATCTTCAGCCTGCTGTCGCCGCTGTTGCTGGTGGGCACCCTGGTGGCGGCGATGTTCTTTGCCGCCAAGCTGCAAACCGGCATTGGCGGCGCGGCCTCCAAACTCTCCGAGCGCCCCGACGTGCAGTTTGCCGACGCGATCGGCAACGACGAGGCCAAGGCGGCGCTGAACCGCGTCAAGGCCTTCATGCACGACCCTTCGCAGTACGCCAAGCTGGGGGCGGCGGCGCCGCGCGGCGTGCTGCTGGTCGGCCCGCCGGGCACCGGCAAGACGCTGATGGCCAAGGCGCTGGCCGGCGAGAGCAAGGCCAACTTCATCTCGGTCGACGGCTCGTATTTCACCGCCACGTTCTACGGCGCCGGGGTCAGCAAGGTCAAGGCCTTGTTCAAGCTGGCGCGCAAGCACGCGCCCTGCGTGTTGTTCATCGACGAGGTTGACGGCATCGGCAAACGCACCCGCGGCGACGGCAGCGGCGCCGAGTCGGAGCTGAACCGCATCATCAACCGCGTGCTGGTCGAGATGGACGGCTTCGAGGCGCTCGACAACGTGGTCGTGGTGGCCGCGACCAACCACGAGGACAACATCGACGAAGCGATGCGCCGGCCGGGCCGCTTCGACATGCTGGTGCGCCTGTCATTGCCGACCTTGCCGGAGCGCGCGAAACTGTTCGACCTGTACATCGGCAAGCTGGCCCATGACGGCTCGGCCGACACGGCGGCGCTGGCGCGCATGACCTCGGGCATGTCGCCGGCCGACATCGCCAACACGGTGAACAAGGCCGCGTCGACGGCGGCCGAGGCCGGTGCCGCCAAGGTTTCGTCCGAGCACTTTTTGCGTGCCGTGGAAACCCACCAACTCGGCGGCGAGGTCTCGGCCATCAAGGGCCTGCTCACCGAGGAAACGCGCGAGCGGCTGGCCTACCACGAAGCCGGTCATGCCCTGGTCGGCCACTGGCTGGGCGTGGGTGCGGTTGAGCGCGTGACCATCGAGCCGCGCGGCCAGGCGCTGGGCGTGACCTACATCACCCGCCACACCGAAGACCCGCTGTACAAGCAGGCCGAACTGACCAGTCGCCTGGCGATGATGCTGGCCGGTCGCGAGGCCGAGTTGCTGGTGCTGGGCGGAGTGTCCAGCGGCGCCTCGGACGACCTGAAGCGCGCCTCCGAACTGGCGATCAACATGGTCGGCTCGCTCGGCTTCTCGAAAGCCTTCGGCCTGTTGAGCGTGGCCGGTGTGCCCAAGGAACTGCTGGGCCCCGACATCCAGGCCGCCGTGCTGCACGAGGCCCGCGCGCTGCTGGAGCAGGCCCAGGCCAAATGCCAGCAACTGCTGGGCGACAACCGCGCGCGGCTGGAGGCGCTGGCGAAGTGCCTGTTGCAGCGCGAGGTGCTGTCGGGCGACGAACTGAAGGCGCTGCTCGGCGCTGACGCCCAGCCGCTGCGCCTGGCCGCATGATCGTCGGCCAGGACTTGCCGTCCGGCGTCAGTTGAAAAAGAAGTACGCGATCACCAGAACGACCGCGGGGATGCCAAGCACCCAGCCAAGAAGATATTTGCCCATGACCCGCTCCAAGAGTTGTGTCATGGGAGAGTAGGCCGCACGCCGCGGTCCTGCGCGAGGAGATCGCCGGGGCAGTGCGTAGGACGATGGCGCATCGTTGGCGCCGGGACGCGCAGCACTCGCGCCGCACTCGCACTGCACTCGCACTGCAATCGCACTGCACTTGCACTAGCGGCGCTTGACACCGTCGATCGGCTCACCCGCCTGTTGCCAGGTCGGGCCGTCGAACCAGGGATCTTCGCGCAGGCAGTCGGCCAGCATGTCCAGCGCGTCCAGGCCCCAGAACAGCCGACCGTCGACCGCGATCGTGGGCACGCCGAACAGGCCCAGCGCCAGCGCCTCATCGGTGCCGTCCTTCAGGGCCTGTTTGACCGTAGCGTCGGCCGGATCAACCCGCGGCGCGAGGGCTTGCGTCAATGCGGCAAGGCGCTGCGGATCATTCGGGTCGAGGCCGCCGCGCCACACATGGTGCAGCACCGCCTCGCAGACATGGCGGTTCGGCGCCACGCCGTCGCTGGCACAGGCCAGTGCCAGGCGCAGCAGCGCCAACGGGTTGAACGGGTGCTGCGCCGGGGTTTGCAGCGCGATGCCATGGCGCTGCGCCAGCCAGTGCACCTGCCGGAAGGTCCAGGCCCGCTTCGGCTCGATCTCGGCCGGGCCCTTCTGGCCCCATTGCTTCAACAGCCCGGCAAACAGCACGGGGCGGTAGCGCACGCTGTACGACAAGCCCACCAGCGCCTGCGGCAGCCGCTCGAACGCGAGGTAGGCATAGGGCGAGATCGGATCGAACCAGAAGTCGAGCTGCTTCATGCGCCGCCCGCCAGGTTGCGCTGCCATTGCTCGCGGCGCCGCGGCAGCAGCTTCCAGACCGCGCGCTTGGCGCGGTCGTCCATGCCCGGCCATGCGGCAATTTCGTCCAGCGTGCGCAGGCAGCCTTCGCACCAGCCGCTGCGCGCGTCGCCGCGACAGACATTGACGCAGGGGCTGGGAACCAGTGCGACGGGCGTGGGCGTGACATCGCACACCGGCGCGCCGGTGAGCGCCACCAATTGATTCGGGCTGAGGCGGAACACGCCGTTGGGGTGGCCGGCGGCCGCCCAGATTTCGTCGAAGCGAAAAAGCTCGCGGTCGATCAGCGTGACCAGCGCGCCGGCATGGGCCAGCGGCGCCACGCCGCCGATGCTGAAGCCGGTGGCGGCCTTGACGAAGTCGGCGTCGGCACGGGCGATGGCACCGGCCTGCGCCGCGACCTTTTTTTCGTCGACCCGCCGGTCGCCGGAGGTGACGACCAACACCGCCGCGGCGTCGCTGCGGCGCTGGAAGATCACGCTCTTGGCGATCTGGCCGACCTGCACGCCGAGCGCGTCGGCCGCCTCTTGCGCGGTGCGCGCCGCCACGTCCAGCCAGCGCGGCGCGTGGGCGTGGCCGGCGCGCTCTAGCGCGGCCGCGACGCGCTGGAAGCCTTCGGGGCGGGCAGCGAGCGGAGCGTTCATCATGCGGACACCGCCTGGCGTTGGGTCAGCAACGCCTTCGCAACGCGCGACACCGGCGGGCGACCGAGCACGCCGGAGATGAAGGCGCCGGCGTCGACCAGTTTGTCCAGGTCGATCCCGGTGGCGATGTCCATTCCGCGCAGCATGAACAACACGTCTTCGGTGGCGACGTTGCCGGTGGCGCCCTTGGCGTAGGGGCAGCCGCCCAGGCCGGCGATGCTGGTGTCGAAGCTGTGGATGCCCATTTGCAGGCAGGCCAGGATGTTGGCCAGCGCCTGGCCGTAGGTGTCGTGGAAATGGCCGCTGACCTGCGCCAGGGGGTAATGCCGCAGGGCCCGCTCCAGCGCGGCCTGGGCGCGTTGCGGCGTGCCCACGCCGATGGTGTCGGCAATGCCGCAGTGGTCGACGCCGATGCCCTTCATCAAGCGCACGACGCGCTCGACCTCGTCCAGGCCGACCTCCCCCTGGTAAGGGCAGCCCAGCGCGCAGGACACCGCGCCGCGCACCTTGATGCCATGCTCGTGGGCGGCGGCCACCACCGGGGCGAAGCGGGCGATGGATTCTTCGATCGAGCAGTTGATGTTGCGCTGGCTGAAGGCCTCGCTGGCCGCGCCGAAAACCACGACTTCATCGGGCCGGCTGGCCAGCGCCGCCTCCAGCCCCTGCATGTTGGGCGTGAGCACCGAATAGCGCACGCCGCGCTCGCGCCGCAGGCCGGCCATCACGGCCGCGTTGTCGGCCATTTGCGGCACCCATTTCGGGCTGACGAAGCTGGTGACCTCGATCTCGCGCAGGCCGGCGGCCTGCAGGCGGTGCACCAGTTCGACCTTGTGCGCGGTGCTGACCGGTTGCTGCTCGTTTTGCAGCCCGTCGCGCGGACCGACGTCAACCAGGGTGACTTGGGTGGGGTACATGGCAAGGGTCTCGTCAAGTTCGGAATTTTGTTCGCAGCCGCGCCGCCTGGCTGCGGTCGACGGTGGTATCAGGCCGCGGCCAGGCGCAGCAGTTCGCCGCCCTCATGGACCTGGTCGCCCACGGCGTAGAGCAGTTCGGCCACCACGCCGTCGTGCGGCGCGGCGATGGTGTGCTCCATTTTCATGGCCTCCATCACCGCCAGCGGTTGGCCCAGCCGCACCGCCTGACCGACGCTCACCAGCAGGGCGATCAGCTTGCCGGGCATGGGCGCGGTCAGTCGGCCCGGCTCCAGCGCGCCTTCGCCGGCATGCGCGATCGGGTCGATCTCGTCGACCACGGCCGCGCCTTCGGGGGCGAAGACGCTGATGCGCTCGCCGGTGGCGTAAACGCTGAGCGCCCAGCGGCGCGCGCCGACCGTCACGTCGTGCAGGGCGTCGTGCGCTCCGCCGCGCGGGCGCGCGCCGAACGGCCAGCGTTGCGCACCCTGCACCAACTGCTGTGCGCCGCGGTGGCTGCGCACCAGCGTGAAGACATGGTGGCTTCCCTGCACTTGAAGGTCGAAGCGCCGGGTCGCCGCGCCATGCAGGCGCCAGCCGTCGCGGCGCGACCAGGGGTCTGCCCCTTCGAGGGCCTGCTCGGCCGCCAGCGTATGGGCCACCACGCCGGCCGCGGCCACCTCCAGCGGCAGCGGCGCGGCGTGGAACAGCACCGATCGTTCGCGCTCGATCAGGGCGGTGTCGAGGTCGGCCTTGGCAAACGACGCGCTGGTCACGACCCGGCGCAGGAACGCCACGTTGGTGTGCAGGCCGACGATGTGGGTCTGCGCCAGCGCCGCGTCCAGCCGCGCCAGCGCCTGTTCGCGGTCCGCGCCCCAGACGATCAGTTTGGCCAGCATCGAGTCGTAGAAGGGCGAGATGGTGTCGCCTTGGCGCACGCCGGCGTCGACGCGCACGTCGGCGCGCTCGAAACTTGCCGCCGCAGGCGTGCGGTAGACCTGCAGCGTGCCGGTGGCGGGCAGGAACTGGGCGTCGGGGTTTTCGGCGCAGATGCGCGCTTCGATGGCGTGGCCGTGGATGCGCAGCTCTTCCTGCTTCAACGGCAGCGGCTCGCCCGAGGCGACACGCAATTGCCACTCCACCAGGTCCAGCCCGGTGATGGCTTCGGTCACCGGGTGCTCGACCTGCAGCCGGGTGTTCATCTCCATGAAGTAGAAACGCAGGTCGCCGTCCCCGGTCGGTTCGGCGATGAATTCCACCGTGCCGGCGCCGACATAGCCCACGGCCTTGGCCGCCGCCACCGCGGCCGCGCCCATCTCGCGCCGGCGCGCCTCGCTGATGCCGGGGGCCGGCGCTTCTTCGAGCACCTTCTGGTGGCGTCGCTGCACCGAGCAGTCGCGCTCGAACAGGTAGACGCAGTGGCCCAGGCTGTCGCCGAACACCTGGATCTCGATGTGGCGGGGCCGCGTCACGTAGCGTTCGACCAGCACCGCGTCATCGCCGAAACTGTTGCACGCCTCGCGCTGGCAGGAGGCGAGCGCGGCGTCGAAATCTTCGGACTTCGCCACCGCCCGCATGCCCTTGCCGCCACCGCCGGCGCTGGCCTTGATGAGGACGGGGTAGCCGATGGCGTCGGCCTCGCGCCTGAGCAGGGCCGCGTCCTGGTCGGCGCCGTGGTAGCCCGGCACCAGCGGCACGCCGGCGCGCCCCATCAACCGCTTGGCCTCGGACTTGAGGCCCATCGCCTTGATGGCCGATGGCGGTGGCCCGATGAACACCAGCCCGGCGTCGGCGCAGGCCTGGGCGAAGTCTTCGTTTTCGCTCAGAAAGCCGTAGCCCGGGTGGACGGCCTGGGCGCCGGTGGCCAGCGCCGCTTCGATGATGCGCTCGCCGCGCAGGTAGCTTTCTTTCGGCGCCGACGGGCCGATGTGAACCGCCTCGTCGCAGGCCAGCACATGTTTGGCGTCGGCATCGGCGTCGGAGTAAACGGCGACGCTGAGAACACCCAGCCGGCGCGCCGTCGCGGCCACCCGGCAGGCGATCTCGCCACGATTGGCGATCAGGATTTTCTTGAACATCAAGGCCTCACGTCGTCGGTTGGCCGGTGGCGAACCAAGCCGAAAATCGGCGCACGAGTTGGCGCAGGAATTTGCCGAACACCCAGATCAGCGCCACCATCACGATCAACGCCAGGCCCAGCGCGGCGAAGAACGCGTAAGGGTGTTCCCACGACAACCACAGGCTGGCCGGCACCACGCTGTCGCCCAGCAGAGACAGGCCGATGTTGGAGAACGGCTCGGGCGAGGTGTTCGCCGCCGCGCGGGTGGTGGCCTTGGCGACGTGGCTGGTGGCCGCCAGCGTGCCGCCCAGCAGGGCCGCGGCCATCGCCCATGACGATTGATCGGCCCCGAACACACTGGCCGCCAGGGCGGCGCCGGCGGGAATGCGCACCACCGTGTGCACCAGGTCCCACAGGCTGTCCAGGCCGGGGATCTTGTCGGCGAAAAACTCGACGAACAGCATGAAGCCGCTGGCCCCCAGCATCACCGGGCTTTGCAGCAGGCTCAAACCGGTGGGCAGGCCGACCCAGCCGAGATAGCCCGCCAGACCGGTGAAAAAAAGCACCGCGTAGAGGCGCAGGCCACTGGCCCAGCCCAGCGCGGCGGCGACGGCCAGGAGTTGGGGCGTGTCGAGGTTCATGGGGCGCTCCTTATGGGTCAGCCGGGCTCGTTGCCGGCAAGCCAGGCCGGCGGGCGTTTGTTGAGGAAACTCCGCACCCCTTCGCGGCCTTCGGCGCTGGCCCGGATGTCGGCGATGCGCCGGGCGCAGTCTTCACGCAGCGACGCCGTGATCGGTTGACCCGCCATGTCCTGCACCAGCAGTTTGCAGGCACGCAGGGCCATCGGTCCGTTGGCGACGAGCGCGGCGACTATTTTGTCCACCTGGGCGTCGATGACGTCGGCGGCGCACACCTCGTGGACCAGGCCCATGGCGCGCGCCTGGGTGGCGCTGAAGCGCTCGGCGGTGAGAAAATAGCGCCGCGTGGCCTGCTCGCCCATCGCGCGGATCACGTACGGGCTGATGGTGGCCGGCAGCAG
>JAYSVE010000319.1:0-1899 GCA_043718725.1 Methylibium sp. | reverse complement strand
CGCGCCGCCCTCGGGCCTGGACCTTCCCGGCTTCGACCCCAACGTCCGCGTGCAGGACGATCTGTTCCGCGCCGCCAACGGCCGCTGGCTGGAAGCCACCCAGATTCCGGACGACAAGTCGCGTTACGGCAGCTTTATGCAGCTCAGCGACCTCGCCGACAGGCGCCTGCGCGCCATCGTCGATGAACTGACCGCTCGACCGCAGCACGAGGGCAGTGCCGAAGCCAAGCTCGCCGCCTTCTACACCGCCTTCCTCGACACCGACACGATCGACAGGGCCGGGATCGATCCGATCGCCCCGCTGCTCGACGAGATCGACGCCATCGCGACGGCTCGGCAGTTGGCGCAGTGGCAAGGCCGCATGCAGGGCCGCCTGAACACACCGGTGCGGCTGTGGGTGCGGCCTAGCTTCGACCAGCCCGGTGTTTATCGGGCGCTCACCTGGCAGGGTGGGCTCGGTCTGCCCGATCGCGACTACTACGTGAAGACCGACGACCCGCGCCTGGCCGGCGCCCGCGCCGCCTACGCGGCGTATCTGAGCACGCTGGCAGCGCTGGCGGGCGAGACGCAGCCGCTGCACGCGGCCGAGCGCGTGTTGGCGATCGAGCGGCGCATCGCCGAAGCGCATGCTGATGCGGTGGCCAACCGCGATCCGCTGCGGCTGCACAACCCCATGACGCCGCAGGCGCTGGCTGCGCTGGCGCCCGGCTTCGACTGGAGCGCCTTCCTGGCGGCGGCGGCACTCGGCGGCATCGACCGCCTCTCGGTTTCGCAACCGGGCGCCGTCGTCGGCATCGCCCGACTGTTTTCCGAAGCGCCACTGGCCGACTGGAAGCTGTACTTCAAGCTGCACAGCCTGGATCAGGCGGCGCCCCTGTTGCCCAGGGCCTTTCGCGAGGCGCGCTTCGCCTTTCGGGGCACCGCGCTGACCGGTGCGACCGCCGAGCGGCCGCGCTGGCAGCAGGCGATGGCCGAGCTCGATCAGGCGCTCGGCGAGGCGTTGGGCCAGCTCTATGTGGCGCGCCATTTCAGCGCCCAGCACAAGGAACGCATGCAGGCGCTGGTCGACAACCTGCTGGCCGCGTATCAAGAGTCGATCAACGGCCTGCACTGGATGACGGCGGCGACACAGGGCCGGGCTCAGGACAAGCTGCGCAAGTACAAGGCGAAGATCGGCTACCCCGCCCGCTGGCGTGACTATGGCGGCCTGGACGTGCGC
The DNA here is from genome assembly GCA_043718725.1 of Methylibium sp. GTDB lineage: Bacteria > Pseudomonadota > Gammaproteobacteria > Burkholderiales > Burkholderiaceae_C > LGRD01. The sequence goes on along the minus strand of JAYSVE010000319.1, from coordinate 680 downwards.
GCAGGCGACGCACTCGGCAATGCAGCCCGCTCGGCGCGCTTCGAGTGGGAGCGCCTGGCGGCCAGGGCCGGGCAGCCGGTTGATCGCGACGAGTGGTCGATCACGCCGCAAACCGTCAACGCCTATTACGACCCGTCGCGCAACGAAATCGTTTTTCCGGCCGCCATCCTGCAGCCACCGTTTTTCGACCTCGCCGCCGACGATGCGATCAACTACGGTGCCATCGGTGCGGTGATCGGCCACGAAATCAGCCACGGCTTCGACGACATGGGCAGCCGCTTTGACGGCGACGGCGTGCTGCAGAACTGGTGGACCGACGCCGACCGTCTGGCCTTCGAGGCGGTTGGCGCGCGGCTGGTGGCGCAGTACCAGGCCTACCAGCCGATGCCCGGCCGGCATGTGAACGGCCGGCTGACGCTGGGCGAGAACATCGCCGACGTGTCGGGGCTGCAGGTCGCTTTCGCGGCCTATTGCCGCGCCTCGGACGGTCGGCCCGCATCGTCGATCGACGGCTATACCGGCGCACAGCGCTTCTTCCTCGGCTGGGCGCAGGCGTGGCGCGACAAGGTGCGCGAGGAACGTTCGCTGCAACTGCTGACCACCGATCCGCACGCGCCGGCCGAATTTCGCGCCAATGGCGCGGCGGTCAACCACGACGGCTTCCATGCGGCGTTCGCCAC
>JAYSVE010000318.1:0-1901 GCA_043718725.1 Methylibium sp. | reverse complement strand
AACGCCAGCAACAGGCCGAAACTCGTGAGCAGCGCCCAGCGGCCGAAGGCGAACGGCACGATCAGCGCCGCGACGAGCGCGACGACCGCCGCCCAGCGCAAACGTCGTGCGATCTGGGCGCCGTCGCCCCTGCGCCAGGCCACCAGCGGGCCGATGCCGGCCAGCAGGATCGCCGGCGCCATCAGCGGCGCGAACACCGATTCGAAGTAGGGCGGTCCTACCGAAATCTTGCCCAGGCCGAGCGCATCGAGGAACAGCGGATACAGCGTGCCGATCAGCACCGCGGCGCAGGCCACCAGAAGCAGCACGCTGTTGGCGAGCAGCATCGACTCGCGCGACAGCAGCTCGAAGCGCCCGCCCGGCGCCACTTTGTCGACGCGCCAGGCGTAGAGCGCGAGGGAGCCGCCGATCACCAGTGCGAGGAAGCACAGGATGAAGATGCCGCGCTTGGGATCGGTGGCGAAGGCGTGCACCGAGGTGAGCACTCCCGAGCGCACGAGGAAGGTGCCGAGCAGGCTGAGCGAGAAGGCAAGGATCGCCAGCAGCACGGTCCAGGATTTGAAGGCGCCGCGTTTCTCTGTGACTGCCAGCGAATGGATCAGCGCGGTGCCGACCAGCCAGGGCATGAAGGAGGCATTTTCGACCGGATCCCAGAACCACCAGCCGCCCCAGCCGAGTTCGTAATAGGCCCAGAAGCTGCCGAGCGCGATGCCCAGCGTCAGGAAGATCCATGCCGCCGTGGTCCAGGGCCGCGACCAGCGCGCCCAGGTCGCGTCGAGGCGCCCGTCGAGCAGTGCGGCGATGGCGAACGCGAACGCCACGGAAAAGCCGACGTAGCCCATGTAGAGCATGGGCGGGTGGAACACCATGCCGGGATCCTGCAGCAGCGGATTGAGGTCGCGGCCGTCGATTGCCGCGGGCAGCAGGCGCTCGAAGGGGTTCGAGGTGAACAGCATGAAGGACAGGAAGCCGATGCTGATCAGCCCCATGACGCCGAGAATGCGCGCCGCCATGTCCTCGGGCAGGCTGCGGCTGAAGAGAGAAACTGCGAGCATCCAGACCGAGAGCATGAGCATCCACAGCAGGAGCGATCCCTCATGGCTGCCCCAGGTCGCGGCGATGCGGTAGGCGACGGGCAGCTTGGAGTTCGAATTCGTCGCCACGTTGAGCACCGAGAAATCGTTGCTGTAGAACGACCAGGCAAGGCAACCGAAGGCGATGGCGACGAACACGAACTGCCCCTGCGCGGCGGGGCGGGACACCGCCATCAGCCCCGGATTGCGCCGCGCCGCGCCGATCAGCGGCAGCGTACCCTGCACCAGCGCGATCGAGAGCGCAAGGATCAGCGCGAATTGGCCGAGCTCCGGGATCAAGGCTTCGCCCCCGGGGCGACGAGGCTCTTGCCCGCCTTGTCGGCGTGCGCCTTCGCCAGCGCCGCCGCCGCTTCGGGCGGCATGTAGTTTTCGTCGTGCTTGGCGAGCACCTCGGTGGCACGGAACACGCCGTCGGGCCCCAGGCGCCCCTGCGTCACCACTCCCTTGCCCTCCTTGAAAAGGTCCGGAAGGAGGCCCGTGTAGGTCACCGGGATGCTCTTCGCGGTGTCAGTGACGACGAACTGCACCGTGAGGCCGTCGGGCAGGCGCTTCAGGCTGCCGTTCTCCACCATGCCGCCGACGCGGAAAGTCTTGTCCACCGGCGCTTCCTTCGCCGCCACCTGGCTCGGGCTGAAAAAGAACACCACGTTGCCCTGGAACGCGTTCAGCACCAGCGCCGCGGCGATGGCGATCAAGGCGACGCCCGCGGCGATGGCGATCATGCGCTGGTGGCGAGGTTTCATTTCCTAAGTGTCCAGATTTCGATCGCAATGCACAAAGCCGCCACTGTATACGAACCCCATACGT
>JAYSVE010000317.1:0-4394 GCA_043718725.1 Methylibium sp. | reverse complement strand
GCGCCTCCAGGCCCGCCTCGGTCAACAGCTTCAGCGCATAGCCCGGCACCGCGCTGCCCGAGGTGCCGTAGCGCACCTGGCCGGGGCGGTTCGACAAGAAGATGTGCAGCATCTCGGTGGAGCCCAGCCCGTCGATGACTTCGGCGCCGAACGCCGCTGTGAAGCGCTCGCCGATCTCGCGCGGCAAGGCCTCGCCGGCCGACGAGCACAGGCGCAGCCTGACCTGGTCGCGCCGGGGCAGGTCGGGCGACGCGAGCATGCCCGCATAGCCGGTCGGCGCGCCAAAGAACACCGTCACCGCCTGCTCGATCCAGCGCTTGAAGATCGCCTGCGGTGTCGGGCGCTCGGCCATCAACACCGTGGTGGCGCCGACGCTGAGCGGGAACGTCAAGCCATTGCCCAGGCCGTAGGCGAAGAACAGCTTGGCGGCCGAGAAGCCGACATCGCCCTCGCGCAGGCCCAGCACCGGCGTGCCGTACAGCGCGGCCGTCCAGTACAGGTTGGCATGGGTGTGCAGCGTGCCTTTGGGGCGCCCGGTGGAGCCCGACGAATAAAGCCAGAAACCGACGTCGTCGGCCCCGGTGTCGGCGGCACCGGCCAGCGGCTCGGCCCGCAGCAGGCTGTCGAACGAATGTGCGCCGCCGCCGGGTGCGGCGTCGCCGGACACGATGACCGGCAGCCTGAGCTTCGCGCCCGCGAGCGCGAGGTCCAGCGCGGCCCGCAGGGGCTTGGAAACCAGCAACGCCCGCGCCCGGCTGTGCGCCAACATGTAGGCGTAGTCGTCGGCGGACAGCAAGGTGTTCACCGGCACCGGCACCAGGCCGGCGTACAAGGCGCCGAGAAAGGCCACGACGAAGTCAACGCTGTCGTGCAGCACCAGCAGCACTCGCTCTTCGGGGCGCAGGCCCAGCGCCAACAGGCCGGCGGCGCCGCGCCGCACCCGCTCGTCGAGCTGGCCGTAGCTCAGGCGCTGGCTGTCGTCGATGTAGGCCGTGGTGGCGGCACGCCCGCGATTCAACGCCAACAGATGGGCCGCGAAGTTGAATCGTTCGGGCGGCGGCGTCGCGGGGTGGGGCGTCATCGGTGTCTCCGTCAGAGGGAATTGGACGTGGATTGCCATTGGCGGGTCGAATACATGCACTATGATGCAGTTTTGCAGTGTATCTCAGACCCGACGCGACTCCGACAGCGCGCCTCCCCGGAGGGTGGAAAGCTTGGACCTCAGCAGCCCCGCAAACACCGATTCGAAAGACCCGTTCCTGGCGTCGCTGGGAGAGCGCACCCGTGCGTTGCGGGCGCGCCGCGGCCTCACCCGCAAGGGCCTGGCCCGCGCGGCCGAGGTGTCGGAGCGGCACATCGCCAATGTCGAGATGGGCGTGGGCAACGCGTCGATCCAGTTCCTGCGCCAGCTCGCGCAGGCGCTCAACTGCTCCCTGGCCGAACTGGTGGGCGACGAGACCGCCAGTTCGCCCGAGTGGCTGATGATTCGCGAGATGTTGCGCGGCCGCGGCGAGCCCGAACTGACGCAAGCGCGGGCCGCGTTGGCCGGCCTGTTCGGCACCCCCGCCAGCGCGGCCGCCCGGCGCCGACGCGTGGCACTGGTGGGGCTGCGCGGCGCGGGCAAAAGCACGCTCGGTCGGATGCTTGCCGACCACTGGAGCATGCCTTTCGTCGAGCTGAACCGCAGCATCGAAGCGGTGGCGGGGTGCAGCCTGGCCGAGATCCATTCACTCTACGGGCCGGCCGCCTACCGTCGCTACGAAAGGCGCGCCCTCGAGGACACGCTGCAGCGCTTTCCGCGGGCGGTGATTGCGACTCCCGGCGGCATCGTTTCCGACCCGGCGACCTTCAACCTGTTGCTGGCCCATTGCTACAGCGTCTGGTTGCGCGCCAGCCCCGAAGAACACATGAGCCGCGTGCTGGCCCAGGGGGACACGCGGCCGATGTCGGGCAACACCGAGGCCATGACCGACCTCAAGCGCATCCTCGAAAGCCGGGCGGCCTTTTACTCCAAGGCCGACGAGGTTCTGGACACCGGCGGCAAGTCCTTGCAAACCACATTTGCCGAACTGCGGGAGCGCTTGCGCGTGACGACCCTCGACCCGGCGTGAGCCGCCGCGGGATGGCTTGACGAAAATCAATGAATGCATTAACTTGCATCAGTCCCAATTGACATGCAACATATTGCCTAACCGCATCACGAGGCTCCATGAACCCAGCACCCGCTCCCGTCAACTATGAAACCCGCCCCGAGCTGTACAAGCACTGGCGCCTCAAGTTCGAGGGCACTGTCGCCACGCTGGTGCTGGCGATCGACGAAGACGCCGGCCTGCGCGAAGGCTACAAGCTCAAGCTCAACAGCTACGACCTGGGCGTCGACGTCGAGCTGAACGACGCGGTTCAACGCGTCCGTTTCGAGCATCCCGAGGTGCGCACCGTCATCATCACCAGCGGGCGCGACCGGGTGTTCTGTTCGGGCGCCAACATCTTCATGCTGGGCAAGAGCAGCCATGCCTGGAAGGTGAACTTCTGCAAGTTCACCAACGAAACCCGCAACGGGCTGGAAGACTCCAGCCGCCACAGCGGCCTGAAGTTTCTGGCCGCGGTGAACGGCGCCTGTGCCGGCGGCGGCTACGAGCTGGCGGCCGCCTGCGACCAGATCATCCTGGTCGACGACCGTTCCTCGTCGGTCAGCCTGCCGGAGGTGCCGCTGCTGGGCGTGCTGCCGGGCACCGGCGGCCTGACGCGCTTGACCGACAAGCGCCGGGTACGCCACGACCATGCCGACATCTTCTGCACCACCAGCGAAGGCATACGCGGCAAAAAGGCGGTCGACTGGCGCCTGGTCGATGAAGCGGTGAAGACGCAGGCGTTCGCGCAGCGTGTGCAAGAGCGCGCACTTGAACTGGCCGTGGGCAGCGACCGCCCCGCCGACGCCATCGGCGTGGCGCTGACGCCATTGAACAAGACGGTGAGGCCCGACTCCGTGACCTACGCCTCGGTGACGATCGCCATCGACCGCGCCGGCCGCAGCGCCACGCTGACGGTGAAAGCCCCCAGCGGCACACAGCCGACCGATGTGCCCGGCATCGAAGCCGCCGGCTCAAACTGGTACCCGCTGCAGATGGCGCGCGACCTGGACGACGCCATCCTGCACCTGCGCACCAACGAACTCGACATCGGCACCTGGATCCTCAAGACCGAAGGCAGCGTGGATGCGGTGCTGGCGATGGACGCGACGCTGGCCGCGCACAAGAGCCACTGGTTCGTGCGCGAAACCATCGGCCTGCTGCGCCGCACGCTGGCGCGGCTGGACGTGTCGTCGCGCTCGATGTTCGCGCTGATCGACCGCAACTCGTGCTTCGCCGGCACCTTGCTGGAAATTGCGCTCGCCGCCGACCGCAGCTACATGCTGGCACTGCCTGACGAGCCCAGCGCGGCGCCGAAGATCGCGTCGTCGGCGATGAACTTCGGCACCTACCCCATGGTGAGCCACGAGACGCGGCTGCGGCGCCGCTTTTATGGCGATGCCGGCGAGATCGGCGCGGTGCAGGCCGCGCAAGGCAAGCCACTCGATGCCGACGAAGCGATGGCGCTGGGGCTGGTCACCTCCGCGCCTGACGACATCGACTGGGCCGATGAGGTTCGCATCGCGCTGGAAGAGCGCGCCAGCATGTCGCCCGACGCGTTGACCGGCATGGAAGCCAACCTGCGCTTTGCCGGTGCCGAGACGATGGAGACGCGCATTTTCGGGCGGCTGACGGCGTGGCAGAACTGGATCTTCATCCGCCCGAACGCGGTGGGCGAAGGCGGCGCGTTGAAGGTCTACGGCACCGGCACCAAAGCCCGCTTCGACTGGAACCGGGTTTAGAGCGAGAAGCGAAGGGCGAGGGGCCCCGTCCACGGGGATCGACCAGCGCAGCGATCGGCGAAGGAGCGGGCTCGATGCCCGCGACTGAGAGCACCATGAAAACGAGCATCCCATGAGCACCATCAACTACACCGACAAGATCCCGAACAACGTCAACCTGTCCGAAGACCGCAGCTTGCAGCGCGCCCTCGAACACTGGCAGCCCAACTACCTGGAGTGGTGGCAGGACATGGGCCCGACCGGCTCGCACGGCTTCGACGTCTACCTTCGGACCGCCACCAGCACCACGTCCGAAGGCTGGGCCCAGTTCGGCCACGTCAAGATGCCCGACTACCGCTGGGGCATCTTTCTGGCCGCCGCCGACGACCAGCGCCAGGTCGCGTTCGGCGACCACAAAGGCCAGGCCGTGTGGCAGGACGTGCCCGGCGAACACCGCGCCAACCTGCGCCGCATCATCGTCACGCAGGGCGACACCGAACCCGCCTCGGTCGAGCAGCAGCGCCACCTGGGCAAGACCGCGCCC
>JAYSVE010000316.1:0-4396 GCA_043718725.1 Methylibium sp. | reverse complement strand
GCGGGTCGAGCAGGGTCGCCTCGCGTGCCTGGATGCCGAAAAAAGCGGCGTCGAACAGCTCGATGCCGTCCAGCACGCCGTGGGCCGCAACGAAGTTGGGCCGGCTTCGCACCGACTCGGGCACGCCGGGGTCGACCTCGGTCGGCGCGAAGTGTCGAATGCCTTCAGCGCCCGCGAGCAGGTTGTGCCAGAACGCTTCGACATCGGCCGCGCCGGGCGTGCGCGTGGCCATGCCGATGATGGCGATGCTGGCCGCCTTGGCGGGTGCTGCGGCGTGGCGTGGTTTGCGCGCCGGGGGCTGGCTGTCCAGCGCGGCGGCAATGCCCGCCACGGTCGGACGGTCATAGACGTCGGCCACACTCACACTTGGCTGGCCCAGCGCCTTCAGCCGGGACACGAAGCGCATGACCAGCAGCGAACGCGCGCCCAGGTCGAACAGGTTCTCGTCGTCGCCTAGCCGCGGCAGGCCGAGCAGCTCTTGCCACAGCGAGCGGATGGCGGCGCGAGGGTCGGTGGCATTCGGGGCCACCGATTCCGGCGTCGGCAAGGGCAAGGCCTTGCGGTCAATCTTGCCGCTGGGCGTGGTGGGCAGGCGCGCCAGCGTGACGAAGCGCACCGGCACCATGTGTTCGGGCAGGCGGCCGCGCAGGTGGGCGCGCAGGCTGTGGATCAACGCAGCGGCATCGGTCGCGTCGGCGTCGCGCAAGACCAGGTGCGCCACCAGTTGTTTGCCGATGCCGGGCAGCTCCGGTGCGCTGACGACCGCGTCCTTGACGCCGTCGTGGCCCAGCATCGCCAGTTCTATTTCACCGGGCTCGATGCGAAATCCATCGACCTTCAATTGCTGGTCGGCGCGGCCCAGGTAGGTGCAGACACCATCGGCATCGCGACGCACCAGGTCGCCGCTGGCATACCAGCGCCCAGGCAGGCTGTCGAAGTCGTCGCGAAAGCGCTCGGCGCTCAGTTCGGGGCGGCCCAGGTAGCCTGCGGCCAGGCTGTCGCCACCGAGCAGCAGTTCGCCGATCGCGCCGCCGTCGTCGGGTTCCGACAAGGCGTTGTGAAGCGCCAGTTGCACATGCGGCAGGGGCCGGCCGATCGGGGGGAGGTCGGGCCAGCCGGCCGGGTCGCCACGCATCTCGAACGCGGTGACGACATGGCTTTCGGTCGGGCCGTAGTGGTTGTGCAATTCGGCGCCGGCCAAGCGCAGGAACAAGGAACGAATGACGGGGGTGACCTGGAGTTGTTCGCCGGCGCTGATCACGTCGCGCAGCGCGGCGGGCACGTGGGTGCGGGCGGCGTCGGCAATCATTTGCAACGCGACATAGGGCACGAAGATGCGCCCGACCCGGCGTTCGATCAGCGCCGCCAGCAGCAGAGCGGGGTCACGCCGTTGCGCCTCGGGCAACAGCACCAGGGTGCCGCCGCAGGCCAGGGTCGAGAAGATTTCCTGGAAGTGCACATCGAACGACAGCGGCGCGAACTGAAGCACCCGGGCCGATTGCCCGAGTCGTGGGTGCTGCGCATGCCATTGAATCAAGTGCCGCAGCGGCCCGGCACCCATGGCCACGCCCTTGGGGCGGCCGGTGGAGCCCGAGGTGAAAAGCACGTAGCTCAGCTCCGGCGTGGCCGCGTGGGGCAATGCCTGCCTCGGTGCCGGCTGCGCCAGCGTGGCGAAGGCGCCGACGCTGGCACGCAACCGGGCGAGCGTCTGCGGCTCGCCCAACACCACGCGCGGCGCGGCGTCCTCCAACATGGCCTTCAGGCGCTCGGGGGGGTAGCCCAGGTCCAGCGGCACGTAGGCCAGGCCGGCTTCGATCGTCGCCAGGATGGCCACGATGGTGTCCACCGACCGGGTTGCGGCGATGCCGACCCGCTCGCCGGCACCCAGGCCCTGCGCGCGCAATCGCAGCGCCAGCGTCTCGGTGGCGTCGAGCAGCTCGGCATAGCTGAGTTGGGCGTCCGGCGCTTCGACCGCACAGACCTGTGGAATGTGCTTGGCCGCTTCGCGCAGCCACTGGGACAGGGGAGGGGGTTCGGTTGCCGGTGTTCGAGTCGAGCGGGAATTTTGGTAACTCATTGTTGCCAGTTCAGAAGGTTCACGCCCGCCGCTTGCGCCGCCCGTTCTTTGGGCCGCGGCACATTCCAGACGCGAACCCGGTCGGAAGGCTCTCGGCTGTCGTTTGCGGGTTGTTGTTGATTTCAGTATGTCCATCAAAATCGGCCCCGCCGCGGCGCCATCAAGCGGACATTCGTGATGTTTTCGGCGCTTGCATTCAGGCCGTGCAAGGGTTTCGCTCAGCGGGTGCCTCGGTCACCGTGCGGGTCGAACTTGAGGGCTTTTTTGGCGGTGGTTCGCCGTCACGATGGCAAGGCCGCTGCGGCGCGGCGCCGTGGCCCGCTGCGGCGCGGCCCGACGCTTACAGACTGTTCCAATTCAGGGCCTTGACGCAACGCGAGCGGGCGGCAAAGCCGATCCCGAATCGCCACGCCATGACGCGCCCCGCGAACGCAATGCAGATGCCACCCCGCTAACTTGGAAGTCCGTGGGCGGCTGCCTCGATGGCCCGTGAATACCAAAGCCATGCCGGCCTGGTGACTCCGTGCAATTTGCCCCGTCCGGCCCCTCTCTCGCGCCCCTTGCGGAGCTGGCTCGTGAGAACTCGATGGATACTCACCCAAGAAGCCACACTCCTTTCTTGTTTCGTGCACGACCACCCACCCCATTCACAATGAGCCCACCCCAGTCGACGATGACCCTGACGGGAACCTACACGTGCGATTTGCTGGCCGAGGTGGTCGATCACTGGGTCGAGTTTCTCGGTCTGGAGTTGGGCACCGAACTCGGCGACTACGGTCAGTTGTTTCAGCAGCTTCTCAGTCCGGTCAGCCCATTGCGGCAGAACCGCGGTGGCGCGAACGTCGTGGCGTTGCGCTGGGAGGACCTGTGCGGCCAGGGCCTCGCGACGGGCGGCGCGGCCATTGCGTGGCCCGAGGTCGAGGCGCAACTGACCGAAGTGGTCGCGGCGCTGCTGGCCCACGAACACGCGACGCCCTGCCTGCTGCTTGTGGGCCCTTCGACGCCGGACCAGCCCGCGCTGTCGAGGGCCACGATCGAGCTGCGTGAGCGCCTGGCGGGCACACCCAACCTGTTTTTCGCCAGTGGCGACGAGGCGGTTGCGCGGTATGCGGTCGTTGACGTCCACGACGCCGCGTCCGACCGATTCGGACACGTGCCCTACACACCGGAGGCGTTTGCGGCCTTGGGCACGACGCTGGCACGCTGGTACGCGTCGCTGGTGCGTGCGCCACTGAAGGCCTTCGCGGTGGATGGCGACCAGACCCTGTGGTCGGGCGTGGTCGGCGAAGACGGCGCGGACGGCGTGCGCATCGAGGCGGCGCACCAGAAATTGCAGTCCAGGCTGGTCGAACAATCCCGGCAAGGCCGGCTGCTGTGCCTGCTGAGCAAGAACGAAGACGCCGATGTGCGGGCGCTGTTCGCGCGGCGCACGACGATGCCGCTGCAGTGGTCGCATTTCAGTGCCAGTCGCATCGACTGGAACGCGAAGCCCGGCAACCTTCAAAGCCTCGCCGGCGAGCTCGAACTCGGGTCCGACAGCTTTGCCTTCCTCGACGACAACCCGGTCGAATGTGCCGACATGCGCGCGAGCTGCCCCGCGGTGTTGACCGTGCGCGTGCCCACCGACGCGGCGGCGCTGGCCGCGTTTGTCGACCATCTGTGGTTGTTCGACCAGCCGCGCGTCACCGAAGAAGACCGCCAGCGGGCGCGTCAGTATCGCGACAACGCGGCGCGCGCGGAACTGCGTGGCGCGGTCGCGACGCTGGGCGAATTTCTCGGTCGACTCGAGTTGCGCGTCGAGTTTGCCGAGCCGGCGCCGGCCGATGTGCCGCGGCTCGCGCAATTGTCCCAGCGCACCAACCAGTTCAACGCGAGCCTGTTGCGTTGCGACGAGACCGAGGTGCGGCGTGGCCTGGCCGACGCCGCTTGCTGGCACCGACTGGTGCGGGTGCGCGATCGGTTTGGCGACTACGGCATCGTCGGCCAGGTGCGCGCCACGGTGCGCGATGCCTGCCTGAGTGCCGACCTCTTCATGCTGAGCTGCCGCGCGCTCGGACGTGGCGTCGAACACCGCATGCTGGCCGCGCTGGGCGCGCAAGCCTTGGAACTCGGGCTCGACCAGGTCGAGTTGCAGTACCGGTCGGGTGAGCGCAACACACCGCTGCGGCGCTTTCTTGGCGCGGTTTCAACGTCGGCAGACCCGATCGCCGAACCCGGCTTGCGCCTGTCGGCACGGTGGGCCGCGGCGCTGGTGTTCGACGCCGCCGTCGCGCCCCCGGCCGCTGACCGCGACGCGCCAGAGCCCGAACCGACCGCGCC
>JAYSVE010000315.1:0-1905 GCA_043718725.1 Methylibium sp. | reverse complement strand
GGCCAGCGGCTCGGCCTGCGGCAGCCACAAGCATTGACTGGCACGCGACATGAAGCGGCAGCCGAACCGGCAACAGGCATGAGCGACACCCACTTCGGCTTCAAGACCGTCGACGAGGCGCAAAAGTCGCAACGGGTGCGCGGTGTGTTCGACTCGGTGGCGGCCAAGTACGACATCATGAACGACCTGATGTCCCTGGGCCTGCACCGCGCGTGGAAGGCCTACACCGTGGCCGTGGCCAATCTGCGCGACGGGGACCAGGTGCTCGACCTGGCCGGTGGCACCGGCGACCTGGCGCGCGCCTTTGCGCGGCAAGTCGGGGACCGGGGCATGGTGCTGCACACCGACATCAACGAGGCCATGTTGCGCCAGGGCCGCGACCGCTTGTTGGACCAGGGCCTGGTGCTGCCCACGCTGATCTGCGACGCCGAGGCGCTGCCATTTGCGAACGACCGCTTCGACCTCGTCAGCGTGGCCTTCGGGCTGCGCAACATGACCCACAAAGACAAGGCGATCGCCGAGATGAACCGGGTGCTCAAGCCCGGCGGGCGGCTGCTGGTGCTGGAATTCTCCAAGGTCGCCGCCCCTCTGGCCAAGGCCTACGACTGGTACTCATTCAATGTGTTGCCGCGCATCGGTCAATGGGTGGCCGGCGACGCCGACAGTTACCGCTACCTGGCCGAATCGATACGCATGCACCCGGGTCAGGCCGAACTGAAGGCCATGCTGCAGACAGCCGGCTTTGGTCATGTTGATGTGCACAACCTGAGTGCCGGAGTCGTCGCGCTGCACGTGGGAATCAAGTGCTGATGCGCTGGGCTCCGATCGGTACCGCGGTCCGCGTCCGGCTCCGGCGACCCCCGATTCGAGGGGTTGTCAGCCCAGCGCGGGAGTCGTCCCAATCGTGGGGTCAGCCTGCCACAAATCTCAAACTCCGGCGGACGGCAATGAGGGTGCGCCACCCCGCTGACAAGCTCCTCTGTCGGTCGGGGTTTTTGACCATCGAAGAAGGCCTGCAGGCTTGCGCAACACGACGCACTTTGATCATCCAAAAGCCCCCGGACGCTCACGCTTCGTGACAGGCCGGATCGTGGTTTACCCGTAAACTCGGCCCTCGTGCCAGCCCGGATGGCGTGGCACAGCCACACCCAGACGGCCGGACTGCTAACCAGTTCACTGCTTGCGGCCCCCGGGGCAAGACCCGGCAAACCATAATCGAAGTGATCGGAGAAACACGCGAATGATTTCAAAGCTTCCATCGGCAGGCGCATTGCCGGCTGATTTTCCCGCGAGTGCGGCCCGATGGGTTGGCGTCGCGCTGTTGACAATTCTGCTGGCGGCCTGTGGTGCCAACAAGGACACCCCGGCCACCCAGGTGGCCGCCAAGGTCAACAAGGAAGAGATCTCGGTTCATCAGATCAACTTCATGATGCAGCAGCAGCGCGGGATCAAGCCCGAGCAGGCCAACGTTGCCAGCAAGCAGATTCTGGAGCGCCTGGTGGACCAGGAGCTGGCGGTGCAGAAAGCCCAGGAACTCAAGCTCGACCGCGATCCACGGGTGGTGCAACAGCTCGAAGCCGCCAAGCGTGACATCATCGCCCGCGCTTACCTCGAAAAGACCGGCGAAGCCGCCGGCAAGCCCACGCCCGAGGAAGTCAGCAAGTATTACGCCGACAGGCGCGCGCTGTTCAAGGAGCGACGCGTCTACAACATCCAGGAAATCGCCATCCAGGCCAAGCCTGAACAGGTGGAAGGGCTGCGGCTCAAGCTGGCCGCGAGCAAGACGGTCAATGACTTCGTCGAGTATCTCAAGGCCAACAATTTCCAGTTCGCCGGCAACCAGGCCGTGCGGCCGGCCGAGCAGTTGCCGCTGAACATGCTGGACACGTTTGCCAAGATGAAGGA
>JAYSVE010000314.1:0-4407 GCA_043718725.1 Methylibium sp. | reverse complement strand
GGTCGGTCAGGCGCGGGATGGCCACCGCGCCGAGGATCGCCATGATCAGCATCACGACGATCAGCTCGACCAGGGTGTAGCCGCGCATGGCGGGGGCTGGCCCAGCGCGCAGATTCGACGATCAGCAACCGGTGGTGGTGACCGCGCCCAGCGTCGCGGCCTGGCCCAGCGCGATCGGGGCCGTGTAGGCGAATGCGCAGTTCGCCGCGGCCGTTCCACCGGCCACTTGCAGGGTCACCGTCGTGCCCGCCACGTTGGCGATATAGCCATCGGTGGCCAGCGTCGCAACGTTCACCGCACCCGGCACCACACCGGCTGCCGTGACAACGCCAGCCAGCGTCGCCGCCGGGTACAGACTCGTCACGGTGACCAGGCCGTTCTCGGTACAAATGTTGCCGCTGCCGGTGGCGGCCGCGATGTTGGGTGTGCCGAACGCCGCGCAGGCCGGCTGCACCACGCCTTGGCGCGCCATCGCCGCGCCGTGCACCATCGCCATCGACGCCGCCACAGCGCCCTTGGCGCCGTTGAGCTTGGCAATGCGCGCATCCCGCTGCAAATTGGTAAAGCGCGGCAGCGCCACCGCGGCGAGCACGCCGAGGATGACGATGACGACGATCAGCTCGATCATCGTGAAACCCTTTTGAACCTTCTTCATGACAAAAATCTCCGGTTGCGATTGAAGTAAACCTGGGAACCCTGGACACACGAGGGGCCACCGCCGGGATCTCGCTGTCAGTCTTATCGGCACGAACCTGGCGCTACTTGATCGCCGCCTTGCCCAAATCCCACATCGGCATGAAAACGCCCAGCGCCAGCACCAGCACCATCGCGCCCAGCACCAGAATCAGGATCGGCTCGATCTGCTGCGACATCGTCTTCAGCTCGTATTCGACCTCGCGCCGGTAGACCTGGCCGATCTCCTCCAGCATCTCGTCGAGCTTGCCGGTCTCTTCGCCCACCGCCACCATCTGCAACACCACCGGCGTGAAGATTGCGGCCCGGTTGGCCGCCATCAACATGCTTTCGCCGCGTTCGATGCTGGCGCGCATGGCGCCGATCGCTTGGCACAGGTGGGCGTTGTCCACCACCTCGGCGGCCAGCGCCAGCGCCGGCAACACCGGCACACCGCTGCGCAGCGCCAGCGCCAGGGCGCGGCAGGCGCGGGCCAGCGCGCCTTTTCGCACCACCTTGCCAGCCACCGGAAGGCGCAGCTTCCAGCGGTCCCACAGCAGCCGCCCGGCGCCGGTTTGCAGCCACAGACGGGCGCCGGCCAGGCCGGCCAGCACGGCGCCCAGCATCACCGGCCACCACGTCAGCACGGCCTTGGACGTGCCCAGCAGGATGCGCGTCATCAGCGGCAGCTCGGTGTGCAGGTTGGCGAACACCTTGGCGAACGAGGGGATCACCATGACGTTGATGACGATCATCGCAATCACCATCGCGCCGATCACGAACTTGGGGTAGCGCAGCGCCGAGTCGATCTGCTCGCGCATGAAGCGCTGGAACTCCATGTGCTCGTGCAGGCTCAGGAAGATCGCCGGTAGGCCGCCGGTCGATTCGCCAACCCGCACCATGGCCACATAAAACGCGTCGAACACATCGCCGCGCCGGGCCATCGCCTGCGACAGCTCAAAGCCTTCGTCCAGCGACTTGAGCAGGTCGCGCAGCAGCGTGCGCAACCCGGCGTCGCTGGACGAGGTCTGCAGCCCCTGCAAGGCCCGCAAAATGGGCACGCCGGCCCGCAGCAGCGTGTGCAACTGGCGCGACAGCATCAGCAACTGCTCGTCGCTCACCGCCTTGCGCCCGAGCAGGCGCGCGAAGGTCACCTGGGCCGTCTCGGCCACCGGCGCGAGTTCGATGGCGATCGGCACGATGCCGCGCGCGATCAAGGTCTCGGCCACCTGCGCCGCGCTGCTGCCGCTGATCAGGCCGTTGACCGCCGCGCGGTCGGCGCCGCGGCCGGAGTACTGAAAGCTCGCCATGGGTTGCGCCCGTCAGGCCGGTCAGAACTGGCTGCTCGCCTGCATCGCTTCGGCCAGCGTGGTGCGGCCGTCGCGCACCAGTTGCAGCGCGTGGTGGCGCAGCGTGAACTCGGCAAAGAGCTTGCGCGCCGCAACGCTGAACGCCGCCGGGTCGTTGCGGTTGGCCAGGTGAACCAACGCCGGCGTCATCTCCATCATCTCGTAGACGCCCACCCGGCCGCGGTAGCCGGTGTGGTTGCAGTGGCTGCAGCCTATGCCTTGCCAGAACGGGCCGCGGTCGGCGTCGTCGACGCCGTCGGTATCGGCATCGGCCTGCGGCGCCAGTGCCAACCAGGCCTGCTCGTGCGGCAGGGGCTCATGCGGGCGCTTGCAGGGCTCGCAAATCGTGCGCAGCAGCCGCTGCGCCAGCACCAGGCGCACGCCGAGCGCGATCATGTAGGGCGGGATGCCCATGTCGGCCAGGCGCATCGGCGTGCCGAAGGCGTCCAGCGTGTGCAGGGTCGACAGCACCAGGTGGCCGGTCAGGGCGGCGCGCAGGCCGATCTCGGCGGTCTCCTGGTCGCGCATTTCGCCGACCAGAATCACGTCCGGGTCCTGGCGCAGGCAGGAGCGCAGCACGCGCGCGAAAGTGAAGTCGACCTTGTCGTTGACCTGCACCTGGTTGAGCCCCGGCAGGCGGTACTCGACCGGGTCTTCGACGGTGATGATCTTGCGGTCCGGCGAGTTCAGCTCGGCCAGCGCCGCGTACAGCGTCGTGGTCTTGCCGCTGCCGGTCGGGCCGGTGACCAGGATCATGCCGTTGCTGGCCGCCAGCGCGCCGCGCAGCCGCGCCAGGATGGCCGGCGGCATGCCCAGCGTGTGCAGGCGGATGCGGTCGGTGTTTTGCGGCAGCAGCCGCATCACCACCGATTCGCCGTAGTAGGTGGGCAGCGTCGAGATGCGCACATCGACCACGGTCGCGCCGGCGGTGAACTGGAAGCGCCCGTCCTGCGGCAGGCGGCGCTCCGAGATGTCCAGGCTGGCCATCAGCTTGAGCCGCTGCACCATCGCCGAGACGACCTTCGGGTCGGACGTGCTTTGGACCTGCATCGTGCCGTCGATGCGCAGGCGGATGACGAGGTGGCGTTCCTGCGGCTCGATGTGGATGTCCGAGGCGTTGCGCGACAGCGCGGTCTCGAACACCGACTGCAGCAGCCGCACGATCGGCGCCTCTTCTGCGTTGTCGCTGGTCTGGGCCAGGTTCAGGCTCAGCGTCGCCTCGGTCAGGTCGGCGGCAATCTCCTTGGCCAGGCCGACGATCTGCTCGCTGCGCTGGTAAATGCGCTCGATCGTTGCGAGCAACGCCTCCTCGGTCACGACCACCGGGTAGATCGACACGTTCAGCGTGCGGCCGATCTGGTCGAAGGACTGCATGTCGGTGGGGTCGACAAAGCCGACCTGCAGGCCGAAGTCCTGCTCGCCCAGCACGATGGCGCGAAACCGCCGCGCCTGGGTTTCCGACAGGCGCCGCACCAGCGTCGGGTCGATCTCCTGCGTGCGCAGGTCGACGAAGGCGATCTTCATCTGCTCGGCGATGACGCTGCCGATCGCCTCTTCGGTGACCAGCTTCAGGTCGGTCAGCGCGCGCCCGAGCTTGCGCCCGGTGGTCTTTTGCTGGGCCAGCGCCTGGTCCAGTTGGGCGTCGGTGATCAGGCCCTTCAGGACCAGCACCTCGCCCAGGCGAAAGCGCGGGGCATTGAAGATTTGCGGGCGTGCGGTCATGGTGGCGGGCTCGTCGTTGTGCGCGGGTCAATCGAGCTGCTGAAGCTTTTGCTCGATGAAGCTGTTCAACTCGCTGCGTTCGAGGCCCAGGGACTGGGCCCGGACGTAGACCTGGCGCGCCTGCTGGCCGCGCCCCTCGGCCTCCAGCGCCAGGCCCATGCCCAGCCACCACAGGCCGTTGCCCGGCTGCAGGCGCACGGCCTGTTCGTAGTCGGGCAGCGCGCGCTGGAAGTCGCCTTGCTGCGACAGCAAGCCGGCGCGCAGGCCGAAGCCGTCGGCGCCCAGGCGCCCGCTGCGGCCCAGCAGCGCCAGCGCGCCGGCCGAATCGCCCCGATCGGCGAGCACGCGCGCCAGCAGCGTGGTGAGTTGCGGCTCGTCGCCGGCCAGCGCCAGGCCGTCGCGGACCAGGGTTTCGGCCTCGGCGCCGCGCCCCTGTTCGAGCAACAGCGACACGCCGTGGATGCGCGCGGCGAGCAGCGCCGGGTCGAGCTTCAAGGCCTCGTGCAGGCGCTCCAGCGCCTGGCGCCCATGGCCGGTGCCGACGAGCTCCAGGCCTTGGCGGTACAGCGCCTGCGCGCGCTGGGCCGCCGGCAGGGCGGCCATGCGCTTGTCGATGCTGGCCGCGGCGATCAGGGTTGGCGGGGCGGCGGAGGCGGGGGTCATG
>JAYSVE010000313.1:0-1908 GCA_043718725.1 Methylibium sp. | reverse complement strand
TGTCGTCCGGCGCCACGCCCAGGGTCTCGAAGCTGAGGATGGCCGCCGCCTGCGCCAGCGCCTCGAGCATCAACACGCCCGGCATGACCGGACGGTGCGGGAAGTGGCCGGCGAAAAAAGGCTCGTTGATGGTGACGTTCTTCAGCGCCTTGATGGACTTGCCCTTCTCAAGTTCGAGCACCCTGTCGACCAGCAGGAAGGGGTAGCGATGCGGCAGCTTCTTGAGGATCTCGTGGATGTCCATCATGGCGTTTTCTTCTCCAGGGCCCGCAGCCGGTCGCGCAGGGCATGCAACTGGCGCAGCGTCGCCGCGTTCTTCTCCCACGAGGCATTGTCGTCGATGGGAAACACGCCGCTGTACTGGCCCGGCTTGTGGATCGAGCGGGTGACGACGCTGGCGGCCGAGATGTGCACGCCGTCTGCAAGGCTCAGGTGACCGAGGATCACCGCACCGCCGCCGACGGTACAGCCCGAGCCGATTCTGGCGCTGCCGGCCACGCCCGCGCAACCGGCCATCGCGGTGTGCGCGCCGACATGAACGTTGTGGCCGATCTGAATCAAGTTGTCGAGCTTGACGCCGTCTTCGATCACCGTGTCGTCGAGGGCGCCGCGATCGATGCAGGTGTTGGCGCCAATTTCGACGTCGTCGCCGATGCGCACCGCACCCAGTTGTTCGATCTTTTCCCATCGACCCTGGGTCGGTGCAAAGCCGAAGCCATCGGAGCCGATCACGACCCCGCTGTGCACAATGCCGCGCGCACCGACACTGCAGCCCGCGCCCAGCGTGACGCCTGCGGCAAAGCGCGTGTCGGCGCCGACCATGGCAGCGCGACCGATCACGCAATGCGGGCCGATCACCACGCCCTCGGCGAGCGTCGCGCCGGCCTCGATCAGCGCCAATGCGCCGACCGTGGCCGAGGCAGCGACCCGCGCGCCCGGGTCGACGACGGCACTGGGGTGGATGCCGGGGAGGTCCGCGATCCGTCGGCGTGCCACCCACCATTGGGTCAGCCGCGCATAGGACAGGTAGGGGTCGGGCGTGACGATGGCCGCACCGCGGGCCACCGCCGCGTCGCGCAACCCGGGCCCGACGATCACGCAGCCGGCCTGGGTGTCGGCCAGGTGGGAGCGGTAGCGCGGGTTGGCGACGAAGGTGATTGTCGACGGGGTGGCATTTGCGAGCGCGCCAATGCGGTCGATGCGCAAGCCGGGATCGCCGATCAGTTCGCCGCCCAAATGTTGGGCAATTTCCCTCAGCGAAGCGTCAAACACAAGTCTCAAGGAAACGCCGGCAAGCTCACTTGGCAGCCGGCTGCGCGTTGAGCGACTTGATCACCTTCTCGGTGATGTCGATCTTGGGGCCGGCGAACACCGCCTCCTGCAGGATCAGGTCGTACTTTTCGGTCTCGAAAATCTGCTTGATCACCTTGTTGGCGCGTTCGACTACCGAGGCCAGCTCTTCGTTCTTGCGCTGGCTCAGGTCTTCCTGGAACTCACGGCGCTTGCGCTGGAACTCACGGTCCTGCTCGACCAGGTCACGCTGGCGGCGGCCGCGCTCGGCTTCGGCGAGCGTCGGCGCATCCTTGTCAAGTTTGTCGCCGGCGGTCTTCAGGCGAGCCGCCAGATCGGCGATGTCTTTCTCGCGCTTGGAGAACTCGGTCTCCAGTTTGGCCTGCGCCGCCTTGGCGGGAACGGCCTCGCGCAACACGCGGTCGCTGTTGACATAGCCGATCTTCAGTTCCTGCGCATGCACTCCCGCGGCCGACATCGCAAGCAAGGCACTCGCGGCCATTGCCTTGGCAGAAAAGCTGTTCATTAGAAGGCGGCCCCGATCTGAAACTGAAGACGCTGGATTCTATCTCCGGGCTGTTTGCGAACCGGGGAGCCATAGCTCAACTGGAGCGGGCC
>JAYSVE010000312.1:0-4420 GCA_043718725.1 Methylibium sp. | reverse complement strand
CTCCACGCAAACCGACTGCGCGGGCATGCCGTCCCAGTCGGTGGCGCCGAAGCGCTGGCCCTGCGGCGATTGGATCGTCTGCCCCACCGCCATGCCTTCGGTCACCACCCGCAGCGCGCCCTGGCGGCGGCCAAAGGCCGACGGGGCCAGCGCGCAGGCCACCGCGCTGGCATCGTGCGAATGGATGCCGCCGCCGGTGCGGACGTTGTAGAAGTCCTCGTAGCAGCGGGTGATGTTGCGTATGAAGCGGCCCTCGGCGCCGCCGTCGCGTCCCAGGGCGTCGAGGTAGTCGGTGTGCATCAGCACCTGGTGCGTCACGTCCAGCCCGACCACGGTGACCGGCCACTCGGTCGTGAACACGCGGTCGGCGGCATGCGGGTCGCAGAAGATGTTGGCTTCGGCCACCGGCGTCACGTTGCCGCTGTGGCCGTGCAGGCCGAAGGCGCCGCCCATGACCACCACCTGCTGCACATGGCGCGGCAGCTCGGGGTCATGCTGCAACGCGAGCGCCAGGTTGGTGAGCGGGCCCACGGCCACCAGGGTCAGCGTGCCTGAATGGCGGCGCGCCATCGCGCTGATGAATTCGGGCGCCGGCAGTTCGTCGGCGACCCGTTCGCGCGCCACCGGCAGGCCCACGTTGCCCAGGCCGTCGCGGCCGTGAATGTCTTCGGGAAATCCGCGCGGTGGCAAGGCCAGCGCCTGCGCCGCGCCACGGGCCACCGGAGCGTCAATGCCGAAGCGTTCACACAGCGCCAGCGCGTTGGCGGTGGTCGTCGCGATCGAAGCGTTGCCGAACACCGTGGTGATGCCCACCAGCTCGGCGCGCGGGTCGCGCGCAAGCATCAGCAGCGCCATCGCGTCGTCGATGCCGGGGTCGGTGTCGAAGAGGATTTTCATCGCTTGGACGGTATCGCTTTCAACCTCGCCAGTGCTATTCCCTGAACCTGAACTTGCTTGCTTCCAGGTATTCCTCAAGCAACTCAATTGCCACCCACCGTCGGCCCAAGCGCTCGGCGACTGCGCCAGCTGTGTTGGAGCCAGCGAACGGATCGACGACGAGGTCCCCCTCGTCAGTCAGTAGCTTGACGAAGAACTCTGGCAGCGCTGCAGGGAAACGGGCCGGGTGAATTTTGATGCCTGCTTGTTTGCAGCGTACGGTGTACGGATCGTTGGCCGAGTTGTTGCCCGCGATCAGCATTTCATTCGCGTTCTGATCGTCCAGCACGTTAGATGGAATCGAGCCACCAGCTTCGATCTTGTCGAATGACGTCGTGATGTTGTGACCTGAGGGTCGCACCGCCGCCTTTAGGCCCTTCTTCGCTAGCCGGTACATGTCCGCGCTGTAGGGCCGCAGCACTCTGCGGTTATCAGCTTTCGGAAAAGGAGTCTTGGACAACCACCAAACATGTTCGACGGAGTCCTTGATTCGAACGCGGCGAACGGTGACCCACTCCGCCGGCACCGGCATCTTCGCCGGGTTGTACCAGTAGCACTCCTGGGCGAGGTGGAAGCCGAGTTCTTCAACCAGTGCAATCATCAGTTTGAAGTGGTACAGCGAACGGGTCGGCTCACCAGGGTTCCAGCTGCCTCCGATGTTCAGCACGAAGCTGCCGTCATCGGTCAACACCCGGTGAATTTCCCGGGCGAAAGTTAAGAACCACTCGACGTAGTCGGCCTTGCTGACGTTTCCATACTCCTTCTTGAAATGGAGAGCATAGGGTGGTGACGTGAACACGAGATTCACTGAATCGTTCGGCATCGCCTTCAACAGGTCGCGCGAGTCACCCAAATAGGCGGCGCCCACTGTCGTTTCATAAAACGACTCGACATCCGTCATCAAGCCTCGCGGGTGCGCCTGGGTGGGCGCGAAGAGACTTGGTTGCGGAGCATCGAGGAACTTGTTCATTGGGTCGACGTTTGGGCGGTGCGTATCATGCAGCGAACCATTGTATCAATGAATTAGTTTACAATGTCAACCCAATATTTGCGCGCAATTGACCCTGCGGCCTGGATCAGTCAGGCTGAGGCGGCGAGGCTTCGCGCTGTCTCACGTCAGGCAATCGCCAAATTGGTCGGCAACGGGCGATTGGGCACGCTGGAAGTCGGCGGGCGCACTTTCGTGAGTCGCGCAGATGTGCTCGCATTCGAACCGAACCCGCCTGGGCGGCCCAAAGGGTCTGGCCATGGGTGAGGCCACCCTCGCCTCCATTCGGGAATTGCTCGCAACGTGCTCGATCGAGGAACAGGAAGTCCTGTTCCGTGAACTGCGCGCGCGGCACCTGATCCATGAATTTGAGGAAATCATCGGCGCACCGGCAGAGATGATTCTTGAAGCTGTGCACCGAGCGCCAGAGCTGACGAGGCGGATGCTGCGAGGTGTAATCGCCGATGCTTCGTTTCGGCAGCACGTTGTCCGATCCCTCGATGTGTTCGGTTGGAGGGACGTAACTCCGGTAGGGAACTTCGCCTATGACTACAAGCTGGACGATGGCGCCGGGGCGGTGACGGTGCAAGTCAAGCTACAACGCAGCGCAAGGGGCGTACCTGTCGTCAAGCGCGGTGAGCGCTACGGTTTCGACGAAATGGTCCACATTGTCGAGACACAAAAGACCCGCACCGGGACCGACGGCGATGACAACCAGACGCGCCCATATCGCTATGGGGAGTTCGATGTCCTTGCCGTGTCCATGCAGCCCTCAACAGGCAAGTGGGACCGCTACATGTACGCGCCCGGCCGGTGGCTCTTGCCAGGTCGAAACGTCGGCGAGATGGCGACCCTGCAGCCAGTGGCGATGAGCCCAAACGAGTTTTGGACAGACGACTTCAAGATCGCTGCGCAGCGGTTCCGGGCGAGCGGCATCGGCCGGCCGATGAAGGTTTCCGCACCAGCCAAGGGAAAGCTTGTTCGTCGCGCAAAACCGTGAGCCGGACTGCCATTGGTAGATTCTTGGACGGAAGAATAAATAGGGGCGGCAACGGGAACCGAGCCGCAGAGGTCACATCGATACTCTATCGACACACGCGTTGAAGCGCCGTGTGCGCCCGTTCATCAGGAGAGTTGCTGCGCCAGCCGCTGCGCCACCTCGGCCCGGCTCGGCATCGCCGCCTGCGCGCCGTGCCGCGTCACCGCGATCGAGGCTGCCGCCTGGCCCCAGCGCAGTGCGTTGTCGGCCGGCCAGCCTTGGGCCAGCGCGGCGGCGAGCACGCCGACGAAGGTGTCGCCGGCGCCGGTGCTGTCGACCGCGGTCACCGCCGCCGCCAGGTGGTGCACGACACCGGCGCCACTGGCATGGACCAGGCCGCTGGCGCCCAGTGTCAGCACCACGTCGGGCGGGCCGAGCGCACGCAGTGCCTGGGCGGCCGCGCGGGCCTGCGCGACGTTTTCGACCGGCCTGCCGAGCAGCAACCCGGCCTCGCCCGCGTTGACCACCAGCCAGCCCACCGGAGCCAGTTGCTGCGCCGACAGCGCCGCCGCCGGCGCGGCGTTCAGCAAGGTGATCGCGCCGGCGCGCCGCGCCCGGTCCAGCGCATCGAACACCGTGTCCCGCGGCGTTTCGAGCTGGGCCACGACCACCCGTGCCGTGGCGATATGCACGGCCGCCTGCGCGACGTGGCGCGAGGTCAGCCCATGGTTGGCGCCGGGCACGACGACGATGCTGTTTTCACCGTCGCCCGCGACCACGATGGCGGCAACGCCGGTCGGCAAATGGGCATCCAGGCCCACCGCGCCGGTATCGATGCCTTCGCGCTGGAGTGCCGAGAGAAGCCGGCGGCCGTGTTCGTCGTCACCGACGCGGCCCAGCATCGCCACCGTGACGCCCATGCGCGCCGCGGCCACCGCCTGGTTGGCGCCCTTGCCCCCGGAGTGGCTGGCAAATCCGTCGCCGATCAAGGTTTCACCGGGCCGCGGCAGGCGCGGCGCCCGCACCACCAGGTCGACGTTGAGGCTGCCCACCACCCAGACGTCAGCCATCGCGCGCGCATTCGGCTAGAACGGCCAGGCGCCGTAGTGCGCCTCGTACTGCGCGCGAATGACCGGCAGGGTCGGCTGGTGGTTCTGGCAGCCCAGCACCGAGATCTTGATCGCGCCCAGCACGCTGCCCAGTTGGGCGCCCTTCAGCAGCGGCTGGCCCTTGGCCAGCGCCAGCAGCAGGCCGGCGCGGTAGGCGTCGCCGCAGCCGGTGGGGTCTTTGACGGCCTCGGCCCGGACCGGCGCGACGCGGTGCTCGTTGCCGCGCTCGTGCACCACCGAGCCTTCGGCGCCCAGGGTCACGATCAGCGCGGGCACGCGCTGCGCCAGTTCGGCCAGCTTCAGGCCGGTCTTGTCGGCGATCAGCTCGGCCTCGTAGTCGTTGCACACCAGGACCGGCGCGCGCGCGATCAGCGCCAGCAGCTCGGGCCCGTCGAACAGCAGGATGTT
>JAYSVE010000311.1:0-10650 GCA_043718725.1 Methylibium sp. | reverse complement strand
GCCGGCTCTGCCTTTGACGCCGGGCCATGCCTGGGCGTGACGCTTCAGGGCAGATCCACCGACCACTGGACCATCAGCGCGGCCGTGCCCAGCGCGTTGAGTTGCAACGCCTGCCGAGGGCTGAACTGCCAGCCCAGCGACAGCACGGCGACCGGCGACAAGCCCCTGAAGTTGAGCGGCACCTCGTCGTTGTACGGCGGCTTGTAGCCGTACATCAGGCCGGCCGTCCATTGGCCATAGAGCCGGGGGTAGCGGCTCCAGGCCTTCCAGCGCTCGCCCCGGTACGCCGTGACGCTGTCCTGGCCGAACGAGTTCGAAAAATAGGCCGCGCCCAGCAGCGTGCCGTCGGCATACTGCTTCTCGGCCCCGAGCATCCAGGTGGGCCGGTGGTTGGGGCTGGGCGAATAGTGCAGCGTGTAGGGCGACACAATGAGCCGCACGCTGTCGTCGGGGCTGTCTGGCTGGTCAAGAAAGAGCAGCTTTTTCACCGTGTCCAGTTGGGCATGGGCCGGCGACGCTGGCCACAAGGCGATGAGCATCAAAAAAATCGGGCAAATTTTCATGCTGCGGATTGTCTTCAATTTTTTGGGGCCGCCAGCGCCGGCGTGGGGCGCGATCGGGCGTGCGATGGCCAGGCTTTGCGTGGGGGTCGGCATGGCCTGCGCCCTGGGGGGTTGCGCCTGGTTCGACGAACAACTGCGCCTGCGGGTGTTCCGCGCCACGCCGGGCATGCCGGCCAGCTTTCCCGGCCTGCCCGCCGGAGCCGATGCCTATGCGGTCACCGTTCCCGGCGTTCGGCCCGGCACGCAAGACAGTGTGCAGATCTGGTGGCTGCCGCATGCCCGGCCCCAGGCGCCCACACTGCTGTACCTGCACGGCACGTTTCGCAATCTCTACCAGAACCTGCACAAGATCGACGCGTTGCGCCAGGCGGGGTTTTCGGTGCTGGCGGTCGACTACCGAGGCTGGGGCGACAGCACCCCCATCGTCCCGAGCGAGGCGACCGTCTATGCCGATGCCGACACGGCCTGGGCCGAACTGACGCGGCGCCAGCCCGACCCGCGCAAGCGCGTGATCTACGGTCATTCCATGGGCGGCGGCGTGGCGGTGGAGTTGGCCAGCCGCAAACGCCACGCCAGCGACTACGGTGCGCTGATCCTGGAGTCGACCTTCCCCCGCGCCCGCGACGTGGCGGCAGCCTCCGGTTGGCTGGCCCGGCTGGTGGCGGGCTTGTCGACCCAGAGGTTCGACTCGCAGAGCAAGATCGGCCGGGTCGACGCCCCGGTGCTGATGCTGCATGGCGATGCCGACACCACGGTGCCGGTGGCGCTGGGCCGGCAACTGCGCGACGCCGCGCCGACGGGCACCCGCTGGGTCGAAATCAAGGGCGGCTCGCACAGCCGGCTGGCATCGGACGCGCCCGTCTTGTACCAGCAAGCGCTGCGCGAATTGCTGGAAAAGCTGTAGTCTTGGCGTCGACCTTGGCCCGCCGCGCAACCGGATGCGCAACCGGATGCGCGACAGGGGCCGGCGTGGCCAGGCCCCCATGGCAGCGGCGATGATCATGACCTCAGAATAGGATTCGACGGCCCCGATTCGTGGCTACGGGCCGTGGAACTTTCAGCCACAGCGACACCAGAGAAGGAGACCGGAATGAGTGAAGCGATGAGAAAACTTGGCGATGCCGCGGTGAACCAGGCGGTCCATGTGGCCGGCGGTGCGCCGGGCGTGGTGGCCATGGCCACCGACCGCAAGGCGAATTTCTACGAAGGGGTGGCCGGCAAGCGCGAGTTGGGCCGGGACCAGGCGATGACGCTGGACTCGGTGATGGCGATCTTCTCCACCACCAAGGCCATCACCGGCGTGGCACTGATGCAGTTGATCGAGGAAGGCAAGGTTCGCCTCGACGACGCGGCCAAGAAGTACGTGCCCGAGATTGCCCAGATCCAGGTGCTCGACGGCTTCGACGCCGCCGGCAAGCCCAAACAGCGCGCGCCCAAGTCCGCCATCACGGTCAACCAGTTGATCCTGCACACCGCCGGTTTCGGCTATGAATTTTTCAGCGACGACGACCTGAAATACCGCACCGCCGCCGGCGTGCCCACTGTCGTGGCCAGCAACTTCGCGTCGATCCGCAGCGTGCTGTTGTTCGACCCGGGCGAGCGCTGGAACTACGGCTCCAACATCGACTGGGTCGGCAAGATCGTCGAGGCCGTACGCGGCAAGCGACTGGGCGAGGTGATGCAGGAGCGCATCTTCGCGCCGCTGGACATGACCGACATCGGCTTCCACCTGACGCCGTCGATGCTGTCGCGCCGCGCCACCATCCACGACCGCGCCGCCGACGGCAAGCTCACCCCGCTGCCCGACCTGGTGTTGCCGCAGCCGCCCGAGATGGACATGGGCGGCCATGGCCTGTATGCCAGCGTGGGCGAGTACATGAAGTTCATCCGCATGGTGCTCAACGACGGCGCCGGGCCGAACGGGCGGGTGCTCAAGCCCGAGACGGTGGCGCAGATGTGCCAGAACGGCCTGGGCAACCTCAAGAGCGGCGGCTGGACGACGTCGATCCCTTCGTTGTCGAACAGCGGCGAGTTCTTCCCCGGCCTGTCGAAGTCCTGGGCCTACACCTTCCAGGTCAACGACGAGGCCACGCCCAGCGGGCGCCCGGCCGGGCAGTTGATGTGGGCCGGCCTGGCCAACCTGTTTTACTGGATCGACCGCAAGAACGGCATCGGTGGTTTCTGGGGCTCGCAGATCCTGCCGTTCCAGGACGTCGCGTCGTACCCGGGCTTCGTCGACTTCGAAACCGCCATCTATCGCGGCTTGAAGCGCTGAGCTTGCCGCGCCGGGCCACGCGGGTTGAAGCCCGCGGGCCCGGTCAGCGCTCGGCAATGTAGTGCTGCGTCGTCGCCGCCTCGCCCTGGATCAGGAACTCGCGCACGCGCGACTCGATCGCCTGGTCGGCCACAGTCGTGCGGGCGCGCTGGTGCAGGTAGTCGGCCCAGGAGGTGACGATGAAGCGCTCGACATAGCGCGACGCGTCGGACAGGTCGCGGTAGACACGCCAGAAGGTCGCGCCATCGCGGCGCCGCGGGGCGCGCATCTGGCTCACCGCATCGAGAAACGCCGCGGCATCCTCGGCGCGGATGCGGTAGCCGATCTCCACCGCCACCGGGCCGGCCTCGGGATCGGGCTCGTCGACGACAAACAGCTTTTCCCAGGGCGTCGCCTGCGTCACCTCGTGCGCCTCGCCCATGCGCAATGGAAACGGGCGCGCCAGGAGCACGCCGGCGGCCATGCACGCCGCGGCGATGCACAGCGTGGCCGACAGGCCCAGGATGCCCGACAGCGCGCCCCAGAAGGCCGAGCCGATGGCAAACGAGCCCAGCGCGCTCAGGGTGTGCATGGCCGTCGCGCGCGAGCGCACCCAGGGCGGCGCGCTGGTCTGGGTGGCGGTGTTGAAGGTGGACATGACGGCCATCCACGCCGCACCGCCCGCGACCAGCCCGGCGTACACCGGCGCATGCCAGCGTGACAGCGCGGCCAGCAGCATCACCGCGGCGAACACCACGCAGCCGGCGGCGACGATTGCATCCAGCCCGAAGCGCGCCCGCAACCTGCCGATCACCAGGCCGGCGGCCACCGCGCCGGTGCCCAGGCACGCCATCAACAAGCCGAAACCCGCCGCGCCCAGGCCCAACTGGCGCTGGCCAATCACCGGCAGCAGCGCCCACAGCGCCGAGCCGGCCGCGCTGTACGCCATGGTGCGCACCAGTTGCGCCAGGATGATGGGCGAGTGGCGCGCGAAGCGCAGGCCGCTGAGCGTGCCGCCCCACAGGCGCTCGGCCGGCAGGCGCGAGTCGGGGTGCGGACGCGGCGGCCAGCGCCGCACCGTCTGCATCATGGCCAGCGTGCTCAGCACGGCAATCACGAATACCCAGCCCGGGCCGGCCTGTGCGAACACCACGCCGGCCAGCGCCGGGCCGAGCGCGCGCGCCGCGTTGTAGGCGATGGCCACCGCGGTGATGGCCTGCGGCAATTCGTCGCGCGGGATGCTGTCGGCGATGGCCGAGTTCCAGGCCGGCGACAGCAGCGCCGTGCACGACCCGGCGACGAAGGTGAAGAACAGCAGCGTGCCCGGGCCCGCCAGCCCGCCCAGCAGCAGCCCCGCGAGCAGGGTCACGGTGGCGGCCTGCACCAGCAGCGCGGTGATGATGAGGCGCCGGCGGTCGGTCGTGTCGGCCAGCACGCCGGCCGGCAGCGACAGCAGGAACATCGGCAGGAACACCGCCGTCTGCACCAGCGCGGCCAGGAACGACGAACCGGTGAGCTCCACCATCAACCACGCCGCCGCCATCGCCTGCATCGCGTTGCCGATGAAGTACAACGTGCCACCCTGCCACAGGCCTTTGAACGCGGGGTACTTGAAGGCGCTGGTGAGGGAGAAGGGCGTGGCCATGCTGCGCGGATTATTCACCGCGCCGGCGAGCGAAGGTCTTGCGGCGGCTCAGGCAAGACGATGGCGCGCGCGCCGCCAGCCATCCAGCGCCAACCCGACACGAAAGCCGGCGCCACGCATCCGGCCGCCCTCGCCGACAATCCAGCCCCGGGCCCTCCAGCCAACCGAAAGGAGACAAGGCATGCTCAAGGCCATCCTCATCATCGTCGTCGTCCTGATCGCGGCGGTGCTCGGTTTCGCCGCGACCAAGCCCGACACGTTTCGGGTCGAGCGCGCCACCACCATCAAGGCGCCGCCCGCCAAAGTATTTGCGCTGATCAACGATTTCCACCCGTGGGGCGCCTGGTCGCCGTGGGAAAAACTCGACCCCGATCTGTTGCGGACCTTCAGCGGCGCACCCAGCGGCAAGGGTGCCGTCTGCGAAGGGTCGGGCAACAGCAAGGTCGGCGCCGGGCGAATGGAAATCACCGAGCCGACGCCGCCGTCAAGGCTGCTCATCAAGCTCGACTTCATCCGTAGACAGCCTGATCGGCCGGGACTTCGACGCGGGGCTCGCCAACCTCAAGGCCACCGCTGAAAAATGACCGTCGCGGCGCCGCGTGCCGTGCCCGGGCACCGCGCCTGCCGGCCTCACATTCGCGGGTTTTCCGGCAGGCCGTTGTCGGGCTTGCCGTCTTCGCGCAAGTCCTTGTTCGGCTTGATGGCCGGTGAGCCGGCGCCCTGGTCCGGGTCGATGTTGCCTTCGACCTGGCGCAGCTTTTCATCGACCTCGTCGGTCGAGTGTTCGGAGGGTTCGACGTGGGAGCTTTCGGTGGGGTTCATGGTGTGTCCGTGGTTCGTTGAGGGTCGCGCTGCAAGTGTGGGTCCAGGCCAGCGCCGCGTCTGTCGGTGGGGCGGAATTGCGCCGGTAAGACAGCACCTACGCCCTGCCCGCCGGCCGGTCTCAGGCGTGCCATGACCTGGCATGCGCACCTGGCGCTGAACTACCGGCGCGATGCCGAGCGCACGCTGGTGCACGACCGCCACCAGGGCCCGCTGCGGGTGCTGGCCAGCCTGTACCCGGAAGGCCCCGCGGTTTGCCACAACGTGCTGGTGCATCCGCCCGGCGGCATCGTCGGCGGCGATGTGCTGGCGCTTGAGGTGAGCCTGGCCGCGCAGGCGCACGCCCTCATCACCACCCCCGGCGCGACGCGCTTTTACCGCAGCGCCGGCGCCACCGCGCGCCAATCTCTGCTGGCGCGCGTGGCCACTGACGCGCGGCTGGAGTGGCTGCCGCTGCAAACCATTTGCCACCGCGACGCGCTGGCGCACAACGACCTGCGGTTCGAGCTGGCCGAGGGGGCCGAGATGATCGGCTGGGACGTGGTGGCGCTCGGCCTGCCGGCCAGCGCCGAGGCGTTTGACCGTGGGCGCTATGTGCAGACCATCACGCTGCCAGGCTTCTGGCTGGAGCATGGCGTGGTCGACGGTGAAGACACGCGCCTGCTCGATTCGCCGCTGGGCTGGGCCGGCCACCGCGTGATGGGCACGATGTGGCTGGCAGGCGGCTCCCGGCTGGCGCCCGCACGGCGCGACGCGTTGCTGGCCGCGGCGCGCGACGTTGCCGCCGGCCACCCGCTGCGGGCCACCACCGGCAGCACGTCCCCCATCGATGAACTGGTGTTGCTGCGGGTGCTGGCGCCGCGCGTCGAGGCGCTGATGGACCTGCTCACCCTCACTTGGGCGCGCTGGCGCGAACTGGCCTGGGGTTTGCCGATTTGTGCGCCGCGGGTCTGGCGCACCTGAACCCGCTATTTGGCGGGGCCGGAGGCCGGCGCCGCGGCCGGTTCGCGCTGCATCACCACGCCGGGCGCCAGCGGGATGTCGTTGGAGACCGTCACCTTGGTGACGAAGTAGCGGGTCTCACCGAAGCACGAGGTCGGCAGCCCGACCTTCTGCTCGTAGTGCAGCGTGACGCGCTTGCCCATGGCCTGGGTCAACTCGGCGGCGGTCGCCTTGTCGCGCACCGTGAAGGCGAACTTCTCGACTGTCGCGCTGCCCGGCAGCGACACCAGCGCCAGCTCGCCCTCCCAGGTCTTGCAGACCCAGCCCTTGTCGGACAGCTTCTGGATCCAGCCCGCGCGCTCACCGGACGAATAGCTCCAGTTCGTCACGAAGGCGAAGTACGCGGCCGCCAGCAACAGCAACACCAGCAGCGCCACAAAGAGTCGTTTTAAGGTCATCGGATTCTGTCGAGTTCAATCTGAGCCGTTGAGTTTCCACGATTTCCGCGCGCGTGGCCCTATCTCGACATTCCCTTCAGGGTCTGGCCGGCGTTCGGCGCGGCGGCGCAGTCGTCGATGTACTGGCGGATGATCTCGGCGAAGTCGGTGTGCGGCGCCAGGCCGAGTCTGGCGGCGCGCGCCGACGAGGCAGCGGTGGGCCAGTTGGCGACGATGCCGGCAATGCGCTCGTCGCGCTCGAAGCGCACCCGCTTGCGCACGGCCGGGCCGGCGACCTGGGCGAGTGCCTCCAGCATGTCGGACACACGCACGTTCAGCGCCGGCAGGTTCAGCGCGGTGCGGCCGTTGAAGGCGTCGCGGCTGGCTTCGAACACCGCAATCAGCCCGTCGACCGTGCGGGTGGGCGACGACACCGGGTGCGAGACGCTGGCATCGACCGGGCAGATCGCCTCGACCCCGGCCAGCGGCTCGCGCAGGATGCCGCTGAAGAACGACGACGCCGCGCCGTTGGGCTTGCCGGGCCGCACCGTCACCGTCATCAGCCGCGCGGCGCGGCCGTCGATGTAGCCCTTGCGGGTGTAGTCGGCGACGAGATGCTCGCAGATCAGCTTGTGCGTGCCGTACGAGGTCTGCGGCGCGGGCAAGGTGTCGTCGGCGACGATGGCCGGCAGCGGCACCGCCGGATCGGGGCCGAACACCGCCACCGAGCTTGAGAACACCAGCCGCGCCGCCTTGCCGCCGGCATTGACGCTGAAGCGCAGCGCGTCCAGCAAGGCCCGGGTGCTGTCGATGTTGGAGCGCAGCCCGAGGTCGAAGTCGGCCTCGCATTCGCCCGAGACGGCCGAGGCGAGGTGGAACACGCCGTCGAAGGGTTCGTCGCGCAGCGCATCGGTCTGCGACAGCAGCGCGCCGGTGCGGGCCTCGACCCGCGCATCGGCCGCCAGGTCGACGGGCGGGGGCGCGATGTCGGTCAGCACCACACGGGTGATGGCCTGGCCGGCGAGCGTGCCGCGGGCGAGCAAGGTGCGGGCCAGGCGTGCGCCCAAAAAGCCGCCGCCGCCGGTGATGAGCAGTTTCATGATGTCGATCCTCGATTGGATTGTTTGAATGCATGCAGCCAGCCCAGGCCCGCCGAAGTGCCGGCACGCGGCCGGTACTCACAGCCGATGTGGCCCTGCCAGCCGAGTTCGTCGATCAGCTCGAACAGGTAGGGGTAGCGCAGCTCGCCGAGGTCGGGCTCGTGGCGCTGCGGCACGCTGGCGATCTGCAGGTGGCCCACGCGTCCGGTGGGCAGGTAGTGGCGCAGCTTCATCGCCACATCGCCCTCGACGATCTGGCAGTGGTACAGGTCCATCTGGACCTTCAGGTTGGGCGCGCCGACTTCGGCGAGAACCTGGTGCGCGTCGTCCTGGCGGTTGAGCAGGTAGCCGGGGATGTCGCGCAAGTTGATGGGCTCGATCAGCAGCTCGATGCCGACCGAGGCCGCCTCGCGCGCCGCCCAGGACAAATTGGCCAGGTACACGGCGCGCAGCGCGGCGCGCTCGGCGCCGGCCGGCATCAGCCCGGCCATCACGTGCACCCGCGGGCAATTGAGCGCTTGGGCATAAGGCAAGGCTTGCTCGAGGATGCCGCGCCGGAATTCGTCGCGCCGCTCGGCCAGGCAGGCGATGCCGCGTTCGCCACCGCCGAAGTCGCCCGGCGGGGCGTTGAACAGCACCTGCTTGAGCCCGTGGTCGCGCAGGCGCGCCGCAATCTCGGCCGGCGGGTGTTCGTACGGGAACAGGAACTCGACCGCGTCGAAGCCGTCGGCCGCGGCCGCGGCGAAGCGGTCGAGGAAGGCGTGCTCGGTGTACATCATCGACAGGTTGGCAGCGAAGTTCGGCATGGTGCTCACCAGCGTGCGCCGAAGGCGCCGCGAAGTTCATCAATCTGGGTGTCGGACAAAGGCGGCGCGCGGCGCTCGGACAGCAGCCACAGCCGCGCGGTCTCCTCAAGCTCGTCGAGCGTGGCCATGGCGGCGGCGGGGGACTCGTGCCAGACGTTCGGGCCCAGCCGCTCGAGCATCACGGCACGAATCGGCGCGCCGCGCTCGCGTGCGCCAACGATTGCCGCCACCACGGGCTCGATCATGGCCGCGTCGCCCGGGCGGTGGTATTTGACCAGCGGCACGCGGCCGACCTTCATCACGAAGTAAGGCGTGATCGGCGGCAGGATGGCGGCCGCGCTCCACACGCCCACCAGCGTGAGCGCGACCAGGTGTGTGGAATGGCTGTGCAGCACACAATGCGCCTCGGGCTCGGCGGCGTAGATCGCGCGGTGCAGGGCCAGCGTCTTGCTGGCGCGCGCGCCGCCCAGCGGCCTGCCGGCGACGTCGGTGTGGGCCAACTGGTCGGGTTCGAGCAAGCCCAGGCAGGCATCGGTCGGCGTGATCAGAAAGCCCTGCTCGCCGGGCAGGCGCACGCTGATGTTGCCGGCCGTCGCATGCACCAGGCCGCGCTTGAACAGCGAGCGGCCGACGCGGCAGATCTCCAGGCGTTGGGCGTCGAAATGGCTCACGCGTTCCGACCCGATCTCAGCGCCTGATCGAAGAAATCGGGCCCGCCGAAGTTGCCCGATTTCAGCGCCAGGTGCAGCGGCGGCGCGCCCGGCAGGTCGTCGGCCTGGGTCCACGGCACGCCGGGGCAGATGGCCGCGCCGATGCGCAGCCGCTTGACGCCCAGCGCTTGCACGACGGCGCCCGAGGTCTCGCCGCCCGCCACGACCAGCCGCCGCACGCCGTGCTCGACCAGCTCGCGGGCGACATGCGCGAGGCAGGCTTCGACCAGCGCGCCGGCCCGCATCGCCCCCAGCTCGGCCTGCACGGCGCCCAGCGCCTGCGCGCCGGCCGTGGCGTAGACGAGCACCGGCTCGGCCGGCAGGTGGGTCATGGCCCAGGCGAGCGCGCGCGCCGCCACCGGCTCGCCTCGGGCGAGCGCGCGCGGGTCGATCGCGAAGCTGGCGCGCCCGGCCTGCTGCCAATGCCGCACCTGGGCGTTGGTGGCCAGCGAGCACGAGCCCGCTAGCACCGCGGCGCTGGCGCCGGCCGCATCCAGCGCGGCCGCGCGGGCATCGGCATTGAGCCAGCCGCGCTCGGCATACACCCCGGGCAACCCGAGCGCCAGGCCCGAGCCCGCGGTCAGCAGCGGCAGGTCGGCGCAGGCCGCGGCCAGCACCGCTAGGTCGGCGTTGGCGGTGGCGTCGGCCACGGCAATCGACACGCCGTCGCGGCGCAGCGCGTCGATGCGTTCGCGCACCGCAACCGCGCCGGCGGCAACCGTGTCGTGGCGCAGCAGCCCGACGCGGCGCCGGCTCTGCGCCTGCAGCACGCGCACCAGGTTGGCGTCGGTCATCGGCGTCAGTGGATGGTGGCGCATGCCCGAGTCGCTGAGCAGTTCGTCGCCGACGAACAGGTGGCCCTTGAAAATCGTTCGGCCGTTTTCGGGGAAGGCCGGGCAGGCGATCGTGAAGTCGGCGCCAAGCGCGTCCATCAGCGCCTCGGTGACCGGGCCGATGTTGCCGGCGGCGGTCGAGTCGAAGGTCGAGCAGTACTTGAAGTAGCACTGGCGCATGCCGGCGCCTTGCAGCCAGCGCAACGCCACCAGCGACGCGTCCACCGCTTCGGCCGCCGGCACGGTGCGCGTCTTCAGCGCCACGACCACCGCATCGGCCGCGGGCGCCGCGCCGTCCGGAACGCCGATCAGCATCAGGGTGCGCATGCCGGCGCGCACCAGCATGCTTGCCACGTCGGTGGCGCCGGTGAAGTCGTCGGCAATCACGCCCAGGATCACGGCTGCTCCATCGGCTTGGGCAGCTCAAGCCCGGCCAGCGCGGCGTAGAACTTGATCACCGCCGAGTCGTCTTCGGCGCCGTGGCCGGCCGCGGCGGTGGCCAGGTACAACTGGTGCGCGGCCGCCGCCAGCGGCAGCG
>JAYSVE010000032.1:0-5602 GCA_043718725.1 Methylibium sp. | reverse complement strand
TTTGCTGGTCGTTGCCCTTGAAGTTGAAGCGGCCGATGTAAGCGCGCGAGGGCATCACGAACTTGCCGACGATGATGTTGTCGAGCCCGCCCGACACGTCCTGCCACACCGTCTTGTCGGCTTCAAGCGATTCGCGGCTCTGGTCGACGAAGGCCATCTTCACGGTCGGGCCGATTTTGACCGTGCCGCTGTCGGGTTGCTCTTTGCCGGCGATCATGCGGAACAGCGTCGACTTGCCGGCGCCGTTCGGGCCGATGATGCCGACGATGGCGCCGGCCGGCACCTTGAAGCTCAGATCGTCGATCAGCAGCCTGTCGCCATAACCTTTGCTGACGTTGGTGAACTCCAGCACCTCGTTGCCCAGCCGGTCGGCCACCGGGATGAAGATCTCGTTGGTCTCGTTGCGCTTTTGGTAGTCGACATCGCTCAGCTCTTCGAAGCGCGCCATGCGCGCCTTGCTCTTGGCCTGGCGGCCCTTGGGGTTCTGGCGCACCCACTCCAGCTCCTTCTTCATCGCCTTGGTGCGCGCGTCTTCGGTCTTTTGCTCCAGCTCCAGGCGCTGCTCTTTTTGGTCCAGCCAGGTCGAGTAGTTGCCCTTCCACGGGATGCCGGAGCCGCGGTCGAGTTCGAGAATCCACTCGGCCGCGTTGTCGAGGAAATAGCGGTCGTGGGTGATGGCCACCACGGTGCCGGGGAAGCGGCTCAGGAACTGCTCGAGCCAGTCGACACTTTCGGCGTCGAGGTGGTTGGTGGGCTCGTCGAGCAGCAGCATGTCGGGCTTGCTCAGCAGCAGCCGGCACAGCGCGACGCGGCGCTTTTCGCCGCCGGAGAGTTGCCCGACCACCGCGTCCCAGGGCGGCAGGCGCAGCGCGTCGGCGGCCAGCTCGAGCTGCAAGTCGGTGTTCTCGGAGCCGGCCGCGGCGATGATGGATTCGAGCTCACCCTGCTCGGCGGCGAGCTTGTCGAAGTCGGCATCGGGCTCGGCGTATTCGGCGTAGACCTCGTCGAGCCGCTTCTTCGCGGCCAGCACGCCGCCGATGCCTTCTTCGACCGATTCGCGCACCGTCTGGTCGGGCCGCATCACCGGCTCCTGCGGCAGGTAGCCGATCTTCAGGCCCGGCATCGGCGTGGCTTCGCCTTCGATGTCCTTGTCGACGCCGGCCATGATCTTGAGCAGCGTGCTCTTGCCCGAGCCGTTCATGCCCAGCATGCCGATCTTGGCGCCGGGGAAAAAGCTGAGGGAGATGTTCTTGAGGATCTGGCGTTTCGGCGGAACGATCTTGCCGACGCGGTTCATCGTGAAAACATACTGCGCCATGGTTACAGGGCCCTCCGTGAGTGAAACGAACGGAGGACGCCGAAGGCGTGCAGGTGTTTCGGTAATACGTACTGAGCCATGGTGTTTCCTGAGATGGGGTCTCGCCGGTCGCCAGAACGGCGGTGGCACCCTTGTATTGTCGCCGCTGGGCTGAGTGGAACGGGCGTGCCTGACGTTCCCCAAGGAGGTGCTCATGACAAAGACTCAACAACCCGTCACGATCAGCATCCGCGCCAAAGCCGGGTAGCGCGATCTGATCGGCAACGTGGGTGACATTTTTCAGCGCACCGACGGTGGCGCGGGCTCGAGCTTCTATGTCAAGGAGTCGGGCAACGGCAGCAATGCGGGCTGGATGGCCAAGTAGCCCACCCGGCGAGGCCATCACCCGCGGCCTGCAGGTGCTACCATTGTGCTAACCAATCCAATGGGAGCCGAACCATGGAAGTCGCCATCCGAAAGATGGGCAATTCGCAAGGCGTGCTGATCCCGAAGCCCATCCTCGCCCAGGTCGGCCTGGAAGGCACGGCCGATTTGCAGGTGCGTGATGGCGTGATCGAGATTCGCCCGTTGCATCGCAACCCGCGCGAAGGCTGGGCCGACGATGCGCGCCGCCTGGCGCAGCGGGGCGATGACGCGCTGGTCTGGCCCGAGGTGGGTAACGCAGGCGACGGCGAGTTGGTCTGGTGATGAAGGCGGGGGAGATCTGGCTCGCCCAGCTGGACCCGACGGTGGGTAGCGAGATTCAGAAGACACGCCCGTGCGTGGTGGTGTCGCCCATCGAGTTGAATGCGCACCTGCGCACGGTGATCGTGGCGCCGATGACCACCGGCTCTCGGCCGGCGGGCTTTCGCATTCCGCTCACCTTCCAGCGCAAGCAGGGCCTGATCGTGCTGGACCAGATTCGGACGCTCGATCGGGTGCGCCTGGTCAAACGGCTCGGCGCGTTGCGTGCGCAGACGCTGGCGCTGACGCTGCAAACCTTGCAGGCGATGTTCGCGCCATGAAAACGACTCCACGATGAAACTTCTGTCAGCCGAGTTCGAAGGCCAAAGCATTCGCCGCGTGTACGACTAGGCGACGGACAGTTGGTGGTTCTCGGGCGTCGAGGTGGTGCAGGTGCTGACGCAACAGCCCGACGCTCGCCTGTCGACACTGTTGACCTGGCCAAAATTACGCTGGATTCCAGGCCGATGTTGCCGCTTGCCCCGGTACTTTGGATGCAGAAACTCGGGTTTTTACCAGTCTTCCGGCGCAAAGAAGTACATCTAATCGATCGCCCGATACCAATCTGCGCATCGTTCGGTGGCTATCTTCGTGGCACCGTCGCCGATGCATGTTGGACGGACCCCCCACACCGCAAACCACAGGAGACTTTCAATGAATCTCAAAGGATCGCTCGCCATCGCATTTGGCCTGGCCACCCTGGCTGGCGCCGCCTCGGCGGCTGACCTGGTGATCGCCACCGTGAACAACGGCCACATGATCGAGATGCAAAAGCTCGCGCCGCATTTCGAGAAGGCCAACCCGGGCATCAAGCTCAAGTGGGTCACGCTCGAAGAAGGCGTGTTGCGCCAGCGCGTGACCACCGACATCGCCACCAAGGGCGGGCAGTTCGACGTGATGACGATCGGCATGTACGAGACCCCGATCTGGGGCAAGAAGGGCTGGCTCAACGAGATCAAGGCCGACGCCGCCTACGATGTTGACGACCTGCTGCCCGCCATGCGCAACGGCTTGTCGGTGGACGGCAAGCTGTACGCCGCACCGTTCTACGGCGAGAGCTCGATGCTGATGTACCGCAAGGACCTGACCGACAAGGCCGGCATCAAGTTCTCCGAGCGCCCCACCTGGGTCGAAGTGCGTGACGCCGCCGCCAAGATCCACAACCCGAAAGAGGGCGTGTACGGCATCTGCCTGCGCGGCAAGCCGGGCTGGGGCGACAACATGGCCTTCGTCACGACGATGGCCAACAGCTTCGGTGCCCAGTTGTTCGACATGGGCTGGAAGCCCCAGTTCGAGAGCAAGCCCTGGCATGACGCAGTCACGTTCTATGTCGACCTGCTGAAGAAGTACGGCCCGCCCGGGTCGAGCGCGAACAGCTTCAACGAAATTCTTGCGCTGTACAACGAAGGCAAGTGCGGCATGTGGATCGACGCGACGATCGCCGCCTCGTTCATCACCGACCCCAAGCAGAGCAAGGTGGCCGACAAGGTGGCGTTTGCGCAAGGCCCGTACAGCGCCACGCAAAAGGGCGCGAACTGGCTGTGGGCCTGGGCCCTGGCGGTGCCGGCCGGCACCAAGAACGCGGCCGAGGCGCAGAAGTTCATCGCCTGGGCGACGTCCAAGGACTACATCAACCTGGTGGCCAAGGAAAAGGGCTGGGCCGCGGTGCCCACCGGCACGCGCAAGTCGACCTACGCGAACCCGGACTTCCTGAAGGCGGCCGTGTTCGCCGAGGCCGAGAAGAAGGCCATCGACAGCGCCAACCCGAACGACAGCACCTTG
This sequence comes from Methylibium sp., assembly GCA_043718725.1. Taxonomy (GTDB): domain Bacteria; phylum Pseudomonadota; class Gammaproteobacteria; order Burkholderiales; family Burkholderiaceae_C; genus LGRD01. The sequence goes on along the minus strand of JAYSVE010000032.1, from coordinate 1,779 downwards.
CCCAAGAGCCCGTACGTGGGCGTGCAGTTCGCGGCGATCCCCGAGTTCCAGGCGATCGGCCTCGCGGTGGGCCAGCAACTGACCTCGGCGCTGTCCGGCAAGATCACGGTGGACGCAGCCTTGAAGGCCGCGCAACTGGCCGCCGAGCGTGAGATGAAGAAGGGCGGCTACTACAAGTAAGCGCCACCGCCTTCGTGCTCCCTCCTCCACTTGCGGGGAGGGAGCCGGTTCTCCCACTGGCTCATCCAACCGGCACCGCCATGACCCGCCTGCTGCCCCGCGCCCTGCTCGCTCCGGCCGTGACCACGCTGCTGTTGTGGATGGTCGTGCCGTTGGCGATGACGCTTTATTTCTCGGTGGTGCACTACAACCTGATGCAGCCGGGCGACAAGGTTTTCGTCGGCCTCGCGAACTTCGAATACTTCGTCACCGACCCGGACTTCGGCGCCTCGGTGGTCAACACGCTGGTGCTTCTGGGGGCGGTGATCGCCATCACGGTGGTCTTCGGCGTGGCGCTGGCCTTGCTGGTCAACGAGCCGTTTCCCGGCCGCGGCATCGTGCGGGTGCTGCTGATCTCTCCGTTCTTCGTGATGCCCACGGCCAATGCGCTGCTGTGGAAGCACATGATGATGAACCCGATTTACGGTGTGCTGGCCCAGGTGTGGATCTTCTTCGGCGGCACGCCGGTGGACTGGCTTACCGACCTCCCGCTGTTCTCGGTGATCGTGATGGTGGCCTGGCAATGGCTGCCGTTTGCCTGCCTGATTTTCATTACCTCGCTGCAGTCGCTGGACCGCGACCAGATGGAAGCGGCCGGCATGGACGGCGCCAACGCGCTGCAGAAATTCTGGTTTCTGGTGTTGCCGCACCTGGCCCGGCCGATCGCCGTGGTCATCATGATCGAAATGATTTTTTTGATGAGCATCTTTGCCGAGATCTTCACGACCACCGGCGGCGGCCCCGGCAACGAAAGCACCAACGTCGCGTTCCTGATCTTCAAGCAGGCGCTGATGAATTTTGATGTCGGCGTGGCCTCGGCCGGCGCGCTGTTTGCGGTGCTGTTGGCCAACATCGCGGCGGTGTTCCTGATCCGCATGATCGGCAAGAACCTGGACCGCTGAGAAATGAGAACTTCAGTGCCAACCTGTCCAGAAGCGGGGCGAGCGCCGGGCCGCCCCAAGCCGGCCCGCATCCCCCCGGGGGATCGGCGGACGTACTCGTTCGACGAGGGGCTCCAGTGACTCACATCGGGCTCATCGTTCGCACCATCGCCGCGTGGGCCGTCACGCTTTTTTTGGTGTTCCCGCTGATCTGGCTGGTTCTCACCGCGTTCAAGACCGAGCTTCAGGCGATCGCGGTGCCGCCGGAACTGTTCTTCACGCCGACACTGGAGAACTTTGCCGAAGTGCAGGTGCGCAGCGACTACCTGCTGTTCGCCAAGAACTCCATCATCACCAGCGTCGTCTCCACGCTGCTGGGCCTGGCGATTGCCGCGCCGGCCGCGTACTCGATGGCCTTCTTTCGCACCCGGCGCACCCGCGACATCCTGATGTGGATGTTGTCCACCAAGATGATGCCCGCCGTCGGCGCGCTGGTGCCGGTGTACGTGATCGCGCAGACCGCCGGCATGCTGGACACGCTGACCGGCTTGATCTTCCTGTTCACGCTTTCGAACCTGCCGATCATGGTGTGGATGCTTTATTCGGGCTTCAAGGACATCCCGCCCGACATCCTGGAAGCCGCGCGCATGGACGGCGCCAATGTGTGGGGCGAGTTCGT
>JAYSVE010000310.1:0-1918 GCA_043718725.1 Methylibium sp. | reverse complement strand
CGTCGGTGGCGGTCGTGCCACCGGCCCTGATGGCCAGCCTCAGCACGCTAGAGTCACCCGCGCCGCTGGCCTTTTGCGTGCCTTGGGTCGGCGCCGGTGAACTGCGGGCCGGCGTGCCCAGCGTCGTGCTGGACCGTTTGCAAGATGCCGGCAACGTCGGCAACCTGTTGCGCAGCGCGGCGGCGTTCGGCTTCACGCAAGTGGTGGCTCTCAAAGGCACGGTGGCGCTGTGGTCGCCCAAGGTGTTGCGCGCCGGCATGGGTGCGCATTTCGGACTGCACCTGGTCGAGGCTGTGGATGACGCGGCCTTGGAGGCGCTCGCGCTGCCCATGCTTGCCGGCAGTTCGCATGCCGCGCGCGCAATTCACGAACTGGCGTTGCCTTGGCCCTGCGCCTGGGTCATGGGCCATGAAGGGCAGGGCGTCTCGGCACAATTGCAGCGCCACTGCACCCATGTGCTGCGAATTCCGCAACCGGGCGGGGAAGAGTCGCTCAATGTCGCTGCGGCGGCGGCGGTGTGCTTGTACGAATCGGCACGCCAGCGGGGCGCCGGCTGGACAAGCTCAGTACATCAGCCGGTCCGGCCGGATGTCGCGCAGGATGGTTGTCGCGATTTCCTCGATTGACTTGTGCGTGGACGACAACCACGCAATGCCTTCACGCCGCATCATGGCCTCGGCCTCGTTGACCTCGTAGCGGCAGTTTTCCGTGGCCGCGTACTTGCTGCCGGGCCGGCGCTCGGTTCGGACCTGGCTCAGCCGGTCGGGCGCGATGGTCAGGCCGAAGCACTTCTTCTTGAACGGCAGCAGCGAGGCGGGCATGTGGCCGCGCTCGAAGTCCTCGGGGATCAGAGGGTAGTTTGCGGCCTTGATGCCATGCTGCATGGCCAGGTACAGCGAGGTGGGGGTCTTGCCGCTGCGGCTCACTCCCACCAGGATCACATCGGCCTGGGCCAGGTTGCGCGCACTCTGGCCGTCGTCGTGCGCGAGCGAGAAATTGATGGCCTCGATGCGGTCGGTGTACTCCTGGCTCTTCGACACATCCGAGAAACGCCCGACCCGGTGGTTGGAGGTCATGCCGAACTCCGCCTCCAGCGGCTCGACAAAGGTGTTGAACATGTCCAGCACCAGGCCTTTGCTGAAGGCCTTGACGATGGCCAGCACCTCCATGTCGACCAGCGTCACGAAGACGATCGGTCGCTTGCCCTCCAGCGCGGCGGCGTGGTTGATCTCGGCGACGACCTGGTGCGCCTTGTCGACCGTGTCGACGAAAGGCCGGCGCACATGGCGCGGCCGGATCGCAAACTGGTTCAGGATCGAGTTGCCGAAGGTCTCGGCGGTGATGCCGGTGCTGTCCGAGACAAAAAACACGGTGCGGTTTGGCATGGCTTGGAGGGGGTTCAGACGCGGTTCCCGATGATAGGCAGTTGACTCGTAGAATCGCCGCAACACTTCCACCCTGGACGCCGTGATCGCTGCTCCCTGCCAAGAATTGACTTTACGGGCATGGTCGAGCGTGCGGTTGAGCCACTCCCTGAAGCTTTGCTCGGGACGTTGCGCGATGGGTCGGGCGGCACCGGTTTGTCAACCTCACGGAGTTCTCCCATGTCAACCACAAACCTGGCGACCGCCCTGGTCGCGCCGTTTGAAAACCTGAGAATGACCGACGTCGAGTCGGTGGGCGGCAAGAACGCCTCACTCGGCGAAATGATCAGTCAACTGGCTGCCACGGGCGTGCGTGTGCCCGGCGGGTTTGCCACCACGGCGCATGCGTTTCGGGAGTTCCTGGCCCACCAGGGCCTGGCGCAAAAAATCAACGCCCGCCTGGCCACGCTGAACACCGAAGACGTGCGCGCGCTGGCCGACGCCGGCAACGAGATCCGCCACTGGATCGCGGCCACGCCTTTCCCGGCGGCGCT
>JAYSVE010000309.1:0-1919 GCA_043718725.1 Methylibium sp. | reverse complement strand
GCAAAAAGCCATTCTGGAGATCGGCAAGGTGTACGCCAAGCTGGTCGAGAAGGGCCGCATGAGCGAGACCGAAGCGCAGGCGGCGAACGCGCGCCTGCACTGCGTGGCCGACCTGCACCATGTGGCCGGCTCCGCACTGGTCGTTGAGGCCATCGTTGAAAACCTCGACGTCAAGCGCATGCTGTTCGCGGACCTGGAAAACGTCGTCGCCGACGACTGCATCCTGGCCACCAATACCTCGTCGATTTCCGTTACCGCCATCGCAGCCAAGTTGCGCCGCCCCGAGCGCCTGGTCGGCATGCACTTTTTTAACCCGGTGCCGCTGATGGCGCTGGTCGAAGTCATTAGCGGCCTGGCAACCTCGCAAGCGGTGGCCGACACCGTCTTCGCCACCGCTGCCGCATGGGGCAAGAGCCCGGTGCACGCCAAGTCCACGCCCGGCTTCATCGTCAACCGCGTGGCGCGCCCGTTCTACGCCGAAGGCCTGCGCCTGCTGTCCGAGCAGGCCGCCGACGCGGCCACGCTCGACGCCGTCATGCGCGACTCGGGCGGCTTTCGCATGGGCCCTTTCGAGCTGATGGACCTGATCGGCCACGACGTCAATTTTTCGGTCACGCAGTCGGTGTTCAACGCCTACTTCGGCGACCCGCGCTTCATGCCGTCCGTGCACCAGCAGGAGATGGTCAACGCCGGTTTCCTGGGCCGCAAATCGGGGCGCGGCTTTTTCCAGTATGGCGACGACGCCGCCAAGCCGGCGCCGCATACCGAGGCGGCGCAAGCCAGGCCGGAAGTGGTCGGCATCAGCATCGAGCCGGACGTTAAGTACCACGTCACGGCGCCGATGGAACAGCGCCTGACCGGCGCCGGCTACAACGTCACGCACCGCACCGCCTTGCCCGACGCCGCCCACACCGAAGCGGCCGGTTTTCACTGCATGGGCGCGGCCGTGTTCCTGACCGACGGGCGCAGCGCCACCGAGCGCGCCAACGCCAACAAGCACCCCGATACGGTGCTGTACGACCTGGTGCTCGACGCAGCGAGCGCCACCCGCATTGCCCTCGCGCGTGCCGATCAGTGCAGCGACGCCGCCTACCACGCCGTGGTCGGCCTGTTCCAGGGCGCGGGCTTTGACGTCACCCTGCTCGACGACGTGCCCGGCATGGCCGTCATGCGCACCGTCGCCATGCTGGCCAACGAAGCGGCCGACGCCGTCAACCAGGGCGTGTGCTCGGCCCAGGCGGTCGACATCGCCATGCAGAAGGGCGTCAACTACCCGCGCGGACCGCTGGCCTGGGCCGACGCGGTCGGCATCGCGCACGTCGTCACGGTGTTGTCGAACCTGGCCGCCACCTATGGCGAAGAGCGTTACCGCGTGTCGCCGCTGCTGCGCCGCAAACTGGCCAACGGAAGCAGCTTTCATGGATGAGCTGCAAGCGCTGGCCGAACTGGCCGGCAAGACCATGTTCGAGCGCGACCCGGCCAGCCAGGCGCTCGGCATGCGCCTCGCCGAGATCCGCCCGGGTTACGCGCGCATGACGATGGCGGTGCGTGAGGATATGCTCAACGGGCACCGGATCTGCCATGGCGGCTACATCTTCATGCTGGCCGACAGCGCCTTTGCGTTCGCCTGCAATTCGCACAACCACAACACGGTGGGCGCCGGCTGCACCATCGACTACCTGGCGCCCGGGCGCCTGGGCGACATGCTCAGCGCCGAAGCGCAGGAGCAGGCGTTGTCGGGCAAGACCGGCGTGTACGACGTCAAGGTCAGCAACCAGGAAGGGCGCATCGTGGCCCTGATGCGCGGTAAATCCCATCGGGTCGGCGGCCTGGTCGCCGAGTAGCACCAAGGAGGTTCAATTGGTTCAACGCATTCCCTTACCCGGCGAGCTGGAGCCGATCGAAACGGCCAGCCGCGA
>JAYSVE010000308.1:0-4435 GCA_043718725.1 Methylibium sp. | reverse complement strand
CATCGCTCGCCATGGCCGTGGAGAGGTGGGTTTTTCGCAAGGCCAGTGGCCTGGTGTTCGTGTCCAGCGTGTTCCGCGACCGTGCACTTGCGGTGCATTCGCGCATGGCTCCCGCCATCATCACGCCAAACGCGGCAAACATCGACAAGTTCAGCTTCACGCAAGTGCAACGCGCGGCGGCCCGGGCCAAGTGGGACCTCGATGGCCATGTGGTCTGTGGCTATCTTGGCGCGTTCGTGCCCTGGCACGCGATCGACCAGTTCGTCTACCGAATCGCCGACCGTCTGGCCGAAGTGCCGCACCTCAAATTGCTGCTCGTGGGGGACGGTGCGACATTCCCCGAGGTGGCTTCCTTTGTGAAGCAACGCGGCCTGGAGGGGCGCGTTGTGTTGAGCGGGCGTGTGCCGCACGACGATGTTCCCGGGCTGTTGGCCGCCATGGACATGGCCATTCTGCCCAGCGCCGGTGACTACACCTCGCCGGTGAAGCTGTTCGAATTCATGGCCTGCGGCGTGCCACCGGTAGCCCCTGATTTTTCGCCCATTCGCGAAGTCTTGGTGGAAGGCCGCACAGGCTGGATGTTTCCGGCCGGCAATCTCGATCGCGCGGCCAGCGCCGTGCTGCAGCGCAGCCAGAACGCAGCTGAGTTGCAACGCGTCGGCGCCACGGCACGGGCCTATGTCGCCGCCGAGCGGCAATGGCGCAACAACATCACCCAGCTGATTGACTTCCACCTCGAACTCCGCAAGAGCAAGCCGGCATGATGCTGCTGGCAGACTTGCGCGCCAAGCAAGCCCTGTACTCCCAGTACGGCCAGCACTGTTCACTGCTGAAGGCAACGCTGACTGACGGCACGCTTGCCAATGCCCTGTACCGCGCCCAGGCTGCGCTGAGCCGCTGGCATCTGACGCCGCTGGCGCTGGTTCCGCACTGGCTCAACAAGTGCCTGAATGGTTGTGTGATCGGCGTGCGCGCGCAGTTTGGGCCCGGCTTCGTGCTGATTCACCCGGTGGGCGTGGTCATCAACTCATCCACCCGCGGCGGCCGCAACGTTTGGCTCGAAAGCGGCGTTGTGATCGGCGACAACCGGGGCCTGTCTCCCGTGCTGGCCGATGACATCTTCGTGGGTGCGGGCGCCAAGATCATCGGCGGCGTGTCACTGGGTTCAGGCGCCCGAGTGGGCGCGAATGCGGTGGTCCTGAAGAGCGTGGGGCCGGGTGTCACCGTCGTGGGCATTCCGGCCCACCCGGTCGGCCGGGCCGGCGCGCGCGCGGCGAGCGACGGCGGCTCCGACCGGGGGGACGCTTGGCGTTCAGAATGACGCCGGGTTGCTTCGAGGGTCCGCGTTCGGGCCTTTGCTTCGCGGCGGGCTGAGCAGTCTTCTGAGCCGCGGCGCCAGAGGCTTCTCGACATAGCTCACGATGATCCAGGCCAAGACAGCTACCGTGGAGCCAACAAACAGCAAGCGCAGGCCGAATGGCAGCCCCGACGGGGCCAGCGTTTCAAGCAGGACATAGCCGATGTTCTGGTGGAGCATGTAAACCGGGTAGGTCATCAGCCCAGCCCAGACCGACATCGACGAGGGTTTGAACTGTCGCCGACCCCCCGCAATCCAGAAGAACAGGGTATAGAAGGCCGTGATTGCAACGCCGCCGACCCACGCCGAAACGAGATCGGGTGCCACTTGCGAACCTCGCAGATTGGGGCCAACCTCGTAGACCAAGGCCAGCAGGTACGAGACGGCGATCAAAATCAGCCTGCGCGGACTTCGGCCCCGCGCGCTGAGCAAATAGAAGCAAATCCCCGCAGAGAACAGCGGCGCCCATTTTGCCGCGAGCCAGAATTCGAGCGGATTCATGGGTCGCAGCGCGTTCACCGCCGCGATGGCGAGTCACGCCGCCACCCACCATTCGGCGCGATCCATCCACTTCAGGGCAACGGCGATTGCGATGAGCAGATAGAACTGAACTTCAACGGCCAAAGACCAATAGGCGCCGTCGACGAATTCGACCTTGAACCAATGCGCCAGCATCGTCATGTTGACAGCCAGCTGCGAGGCCTGAACGCTGAAATGGGTGCCGTTCAGCGCCCAGACAATGATCGCCGTCAGCGGTGCCGCGACCCACAAGGCGGGGTACAGGCGCGCGACCCGGGAGGCGGCGAAACTTCGCAAGCGACTGCCCTGGGCCGACATGAAAATGACGAACCCGCTGATGCTGAAACACAGGCGCGCCCGCAGGCAGCCGTGGCGTGCGACGGCCTTGATTCCCTGAACCGTTCCATGGACTCATTTGACGATGATCGCTTTCACCAATTGGACATTGCTCTCGCTGTACAGCCTGCCGTGACAAACCTCACGCAAGGACAAGAACACCAGGATTGCTTGACAGTTGCCACATCAAACCGCCGATTGGCAGTTCAAAATGCGCTCCTTGATTGGTTGCCGAGCTTGCCGATGCTTTCACCATTTCGGGCTGCAATGGCCCCCGCCCCAGCAGGCTTCGCTGATCCAGACGGAAACCCCATGCCGGCCATCCACCCGGCGAACGCAGCAATGCCTTCGCGCTCGATGAGAATCGCCGTCGTCACGCCGATGTTGCCGGTGCCCCACGACCAGACCCGGGGCCGGTACATCCACGAAACCGCGCGTTCGTTGTCGAAGCTTGCGGATGTGCGGGTCTTCTTTCAGTCCTTGCGCTATCCGCGGCTGCCCGGCCTGAAACCGCGCAGCTTCTTGCCTGGCGGCGTCGGCGCTGGGTACACCTTGGCCGGCGTGGATGTTGACGCTTTTGACTACCCGGCAGTTCCGTTCATCTCGCGCGGTATCAATGGACTGGTGAGCAGCTGGGTGCTGCTGCCGCGGGTACGTGCATTCAAGCCCGACCTGGTCTTGGCCTATTGGGTGTACCCCGATGGTTTTGCGGCGCTGCGCGTTGCGCGGGCGCTGGGGGTTCCGTGCGTCGTGGGCGCGCTGGGGTCGGACATCCATGTCCGGGATGGCCTGAATGTCATGTTGACTCGACATACGGTCACCCGAGCGGACGCTCTGCTCACGGTTAGCGAAGCGATGCGACGAACGGCCATCGATGACTTCGGCGTCCCGCCGGCGCAGGTTCACACGATCGTGAACGGCTTCAACACCTCCGTGTTCGGGCCGGCAGACCAGGCGCAGGCTCGACGTCAACTGGGCCTGGGCGCCGAAGAACAGGTGGTCATCTATGTGGGCCGCTTTGTGGAGGCCAAGGGAATGCGCGAGCTGGTTGCGGCTGCCCAACAGATGGCTTCGGCCAACGGCCGCTTCCGCCTGGCGTTGATTGGCGACGGTGTCATGAAGGCGGAGTTGTTGAAGATGATCGAGGCAGCCGGACTGGCAGCCAAAGTCCATCTGCCGGGCGGCCTTGCCCCGGACAAGGTGGCGCAATGGATCCGCGCGTCCGACGTTCTGACGCTGCCGAGCTGGTCGGAAGGGTATCCGAACGTTGTGGTCGAAGGGCTGGCCTGTGGACGGCCGGTGGTCGCAACCGACGTGGGCGGAACCCGCGAAATCGTCAGCGCGGACAACGGCATCCTCATCCCTCCCAAGGACACCACGGCGCTGCGGCTGGCGCTCGAGCAGGCCCTGCAACGGCAGTGGGACCACGCCGGCATTGCCGCCTCGATGCGAAGGTCATGGGACGATGTTGCGCAAGAGACCCTGCAGGTCTGCGGATCGCTGGTGGCGAACAACCGCCGGCAGCACCCGACTTCGCGGCGATAGAGGACCGGCGAGCCTGGTTGTCGAATGTGCTATGAGGGGCACAGTTGTGGTGATCGGATCGACAGTCGCGCTTGTTTGGGATGGCGCTGCATTGACAGGAGTGCGACCATTCGATTCGGTACGCCGTTGAAGATGGCATGTGTTTGATGGGAGAGAGTTCATGGCGACAACGAGAAAAGTTCTGCTTTTGGAGTTCAACGAAATCAACTGGGCGGTCATCGACCGGCTGATCGCCGACCGTGGCGCCCGGTTCCTGCCGAACTTTGTGCGCCTGCGTGCACAGGGCGCGTGGGCCCTTCAGTCCGCAGTGGAACGCCCACCGCTGCTGGACCCGTGGATCACCTGGGTCACTCTCCACACTGGCGTGTCTCCTGCCGTGCATGGCGCGTCCGTGCTCGAACAGGATGCCGAAACCATCTCGGCCAAACGGACCTGGCAATACGTTGCCGAAGCCGGCGGTTCCGTCGGCGTGTTCGGGAGCATCAGCGCCTACCCGCCGGCTCCGCTGCGCGGATTCATGGTTCCCGGGCCGTTTGCACCCAGCGATGACACCTTTCCTCCCAGCCTGCAGCCGGTGCAGGCCATCAACCGGCGATACACACAGGCACACAACAAGACGTCCAAGGCCCCGAGTGCGGTGGAGGGCCTGCGCATCGGCGCCAAACTGATGCGCCTGGG
>JAYSVE010000307.1:0-4440 GCA_043718725.1 Methylibium sp. | reverse complement strand
AGGAGGTCGGCCGCGTCGTCGGCGTCTACCCGGAAACCAAACACCCGACCTACCACCAGAGCATCGGCCTGCCGCTGGAGCAACGGCTGTTGAACGTCCTGACCCATGCCGGTTGGAACTACCGCGAGGCGCCGGTGTTCATCCAGTCCTTCGAGCAGGCCAACCTGAAAGCCTTGCGCAAGATGACGCGGGTCAAACTGGTGCAGTTGATCGATGCCGACGCCGTCAATGCCGATGGCACGCTGGCCTACAACGCGCCCTTCGACCGGCCGTACGACTGGACGGCCTCCGGCAAGCCGGAATTGCTGGCGCGCACCTTCGGCCATTTCGTCACCGACGCCGGTTTGCAGGAAGTGGCAAGCTATGCCGACGGCATTGGCCCGTGGAAGCGCTACATCGTCACCACCCTGGCCGACCCCGCCGGCACCGGCCCGGGTGAGGCGGCGCGCAAACTGGCGCCCGCCAACGACCTGATTGCGCGCGCCCACAAGGCCGGCCTGCTGGTGCACACCTGGACCTTCCGCAACGAGCAGCGCCGCCTGCCAAGCGACTACACCGGCAACCCGGTCAACGAGATCCTGCAGTTCTATCAACTGGGCATCGACGGCGTGTTCTCGGACTTCCCCGACACGGCCGTGGCGGCGCGGGTGTTGCACCGTCTGCGCACCGACGCCGACTATGCGGACTGCCTCAAGGCGGCGCAACGCAAGGACTGCGACTGATTTGCCACCCCGACCTCGGCCCAATGCCGGGCGAGGCAAGGGGGCAAGCGTCTCAGCCCAGCAACCCGCGCTGGGCCAGATTGCGCATCAGCGCACCGACCCCGAACCGCCACGGCGCGATCTGGTCGCTGCGGCTGACCCAGTTCACCAGGCCCCCCAGGCGCTCGGCGCTGATCGTGACCCGGTCGCCCAGGTGGTGGGTGAAGCCGGCGCCGGGCGCGTCGCGGTCCTTGATGGGGGCGAACATGGTGCCGCAAAAGAGCATCATTCCGTCGGGGTACTGGTGATGCGCGCCCATGGCATGGGTCACCAGGTCCAGCGGGTCGCGGCTGATGCGCGCCATCGAACTCGACCCCTCCAGCACAAAGCCGTCTTCACCGGTCACCCTCAAACCGACCACGGTGTTGCGCAATTGATCGATGCCAAAGCGCTCGTCGAACAGGCGAATGAACGGCCCGATCGCGCACGAGCCGTTGTTGTCTTTCGCCTTGCCCAGCAGCAACGCGCTGCGGCCTTCGAAGTCGCGCAGGTTGACGTCGTTGCCGAGCGCCGCGCCGACCACTTGGCCGCGCGGCGACACGACCAGCACGACCTCAGGCTCGGGGTTGTTCCAGGTCGACTCGGCATGCAGGCCGATCTCGACCCCGGTTCCCAGCGACGCCATGGGCGGCGCCTTGGTAAAAATTTCGGCGTACGGTCCGATGCCCACCTCCAGGTACTGCGACCAGAGTTTTTGCTCCAGCAGCAACGCCTTCAAGCGCTCCGCCTGGGGCGAGCCGGGGCGGATGCCGGCGAGGTCGTCGCCGACGACCGCGACCACCTGGCGGCGCACCGCTTCGGCCCGGCTCGGGTCGCCTCGGGTTTGCTCCTCGATCACGCGCTCGACCATGCTCTCGGCAAAGGTCACACCGGCGGCCTTGACAACCTGCAGGTCGTTCGGCGCCAGCAAATGGCGTTGCGCCGCATCGGGGCCGTGCGCGACGGTGTCCGCCAGCCATTCCGACACCGGGCCCAGCGGTCGCGCCGGCGCGCTGCGCAGCGCCTGCACGGCACCCTGGCCCTCAAGCAAGGCCGCCAGGGTCGGCGCCAGTGCGCTGATGTCGTGCAACCCGCCATCGCGCACCAGCACCAGCGTCGGGCCGCCGCGCGGGCCCGGCACCCAGGCGCGGCCGACCAGTAGCGCATCGGTGGCGTCGACGGGCAGGGTTTCAGTGAGGTTCAGTTGTCTCGTCATGGTGTTCCCGCAGGGTGTGGTGCGCCGGGTGCCCGGATGCGCATGGCGCCGGGATGATGCGGGCCGCGTTTGACCGCGTCAAGCCGGCGTCAGCGTCGCGTCCAGCCCGATGCGATCCAGAGGCGCGCTGAGCCCGACCCGCCGCGAAAGAAGCGCCGGCCGAGAGCGCGGGCACCTCGCCGATAATCGACCTGATGAACCCGCTGCTCGCGCGCCTGCACCCGTACCCGTTCGAACGGCTGCGCACACTCACCCAGGACATCACGCCCAACCCGGCGTTCAAGCCGATCAGCCTGGGCCTGGGCGAACCACGCCATCCGACGCCCGAGTTGATACGCCAGGCCCTGCGCGACAACCTCGATGGCCTGGCCCACTACCCGGCCACGGCCGGTGAGGCGGCACTGCGCCAGGCCATCGCCGCCTGGGTTCAGCGGCGCTATGGCGTCGACGTGGACGCGCAGACCCAGGTGTTGCCGGTGAACGGCTCGCGCGAAGCCTTGTTTGCACTGGCGCAGACCGTGGTCGACCCGCGACGCGCCGGCGCCACCGTGGTGTGCCCGAACCCGTTCTATCAAATCTACGAAGGCGCCGCCTTGCTGGCCGGGGCGCAGACCGCCTTTGCCAACAGCGACCCGGCGCGCAATTTTGCCGCCGACTGGGCCAGCATCCCGGACGCCGTCTGGGCCAGGACGCAACTGCTTTATGTCTGCTCGCCCGGCAACCCGACCGGCGCGGTGATGCCGCTGTCGGAGTGGCAGCGCCTGTTCGAGTTGAGCGACAGGCACGGCTTCGTGATCGCCTCGGACGAGTGCTACTCGGAGATCTACTTTCGCGCCGAAGCGCCGCTCGGTTCGTTGCAGGCGGCGGCGCAATTGGGGCGCGCTGACTTTCGCAACCTGGTCGCCTTCACGAGCCTGTCCAAACGCTCCAGCGTGCCGGGCATGCGCTCGGGGTTTGTCGCCGGCGACGCGGCGGTGCTGAAGGCCTTCTTGCTGTACCGCACCTACCATGGAAGCGCCATGAGCCGGGTGATCCAGCAGGCCAGCATCGCCGCCTGGAACGACGAGCGGCACGTCGTCGCCAACCGCGACCTGTACCGGGCCAAGTTTGCCCAGGTCACGCCGCTGCTGGCCAACGCGCTGGAGGTGGCTTTGCCGGACGCCGGCTTCTACCTCTGGGCAAAAGTACCGGGCGCCGACGACGTGGCCTTCGCGCGCGGATTGCTGGCTCAATACAATGTCACGGTGTTGCCGGGCAGCCTGTTGGCGCGCGAGGCGCACGGCATCAACCCGGGCGCCGGCCGCATCCGGCTGGCCCTGGTCGCCGAAGCGGCCGAATGCCTGGAAGCGGCCCAAAGAATCGTCGCCTGCGCCAAGTCGTTGGCCCTTGCCGCGTGATTTATCAATCCAACCACTGCCCTCCATGTCCCAAACCCTTGAAAACCTGATCGACCTGGCCTGGGAAGGCCGCGCCAGCCTGACACCCACCAACGCCCCCGAGGTGCGCGCGGCCGTCGAGCGCGTCATTGCCGACCTGAACAAGGGCCGCGTGCGCGTCGCCGAGCGCCAGGCGGTGGGCCAGTGGAAGGTCAACCAGTGGGTCAAGAAAGCCGTGCTGCTGAGCTTTCGGCTGAACGACAACAAACAGATCCGCGCCGGCGAGCTGGGCTTCTACGACAAGGTGCAGACCAAGTTCGCCCATCTCGACGAGGCACAGATGCGCGCAACCGGCGTGCGCGTGGTGCCGCCGGCCGTCGCGCGGCGCGGCTCCTACCTGGCCAAGAACGTGGTGCTGATGCCCAGCTTCGTCAACATCGGCGCCTATGTCGACGAAGGCACGATGGTCGACGCCTGGGCCACCGTGGGCTCGTGCGCGCAGATCGGCAGAGGAGTCCACCTGAGCGGCGGCGTTGGCATCGGCGGCGTGCTGGAGCCGCTGCAGGCCAACCCGACGATCATCGAAGACAACTGCTTCATCGGTGCGCGCTCCGAGGTGGTCGAAGGCGTCATCGTCGAAGAGAACTCGGTGATCAGCATGGGCGTCTACATCGGCCAGAGCACCAAGATCTACGACCGCGCCACCGGCGAAGTGAGCTACGGCCGCATTCCGGCCGGCTCGGTGGTGGTGAGCGGCAACCTGCCCAGCGCCGACGGCAAGTACAGCCTTTACTGCGCCGTGATCGTCAAGCGCGTCGACGCGCAGACGCGCGCCAAGACCAGCATCAACGAGTTGCTGCGCGCCTGATCGTCGGCACGCTGTTGACGAATCCAGAAGTCACCTACCGGGGAGCTTGGCGATGAGCGGCGGAAACATGGAACGGGTGCTGCGGTTGATGGCCGACAAGGGAGCCTCGGACGTCTACCTGTCGTCCAACTCGCCGATCCTGATCAAAATCAACGGCAACATCATGCAGCTCAGCGATCAGGCGCTGACCCATTCGCAACCGCGCCAATTGCTGGCCGAACTGCTGACGCCCAGCCAACT
>JAYSVE010000306.1:0-1925 GCA_043718725.1 Methylibium sp. | reverse complement strand
GGCGTTCGCGCGAACCGCTTGAGAGCGCCCCAAGGCCGGCCGAGCCGGCCGTCCCCCGCGGGGATTTGAGTAGCCCGGCAAAGCCGGTTCTACTCAAGGGCGCCGCGGCACCGGCGCGCGAGGCATTGCTGGGCCGCTTCGGCCTGATCCCGCATTGGGCCAAGGACGACACGATCGGGCGGCGCACCTACAACGCCCGTACCGAGACGGTGGCCGAGAAGCCCAGCTTCCGCGCCGCCTGGGCCAAGGCGCAGCGCTGCATCGTGCCGATGGATCACTTCTTCGAGCCCAACTGGGAGACGGGCAAGGCGGTGCGCTGGCGCATTGCCCAGGCCCAGGGCGAGCCGCTGGGCGTGGCCGGCTTGTGGGCCTGGTGGCGCGCGCCGAATGGCGCCGAGGTCCACAGTTTCACGATGCTCACCGTCAACGCCGACGCGCACCCGGTGATGAACCACTTCCACCGCCCGGGCGACGAGAAGCGCATGCTGGTGATCCTGCCGCCCGCCGCGTACGACGCCTGGCTGGCCGCGCCTGTCGACGCCGCGCCGACGTTCTTCAGGCCCTACCCGGCCGACCGCCTGGTAGCAAGCGCCGCGCCGCTGCCGCCACGGGTGCGCCGTTAGGGCAACCGTTGGGGCAACCCCAGGCCGCGATCACGACGGGCAAACTCAATTCCGCGTCGAGCAACAGCGCGGCCGAGCTGGCGATGGTGCAGTTGCTGGCCGGGCGCAAGGTGGTCAACGTGCGCTACAAGGGCGACGTGCCGGCGCTCACCGACCTGATGGGCGACAGCATCCACATGATCTGGACCACAGGGACCTCGGCACCTGCCTTCGTGAAAGACGGCCGCGCCCGCGCGCTGCTGACGCTGCAGCCGCAACGCAGCCCGCTGCTGCCCGAGGTGCCGACCGCCGCCGAGGCCGGCCTGGGCGCGCTGACCATCAAGCCCTGGGCCGGCATCTTCGGCCCCGCCGGCATGGCGCCAGAGGTCGCCGGCAGGATCAGCACCGAGTTGCAAAACGTGCTCAAGCGCGCCGACGTGCGCGAGCAACTCGTCGCCCAGGGCTTCGACGGCTACGCCATGACGCCGCAGGAGTTCGGCGTGTTCTTCAAGGAACAGCACGACAGCTTCAACCGCATCGTGCGCGAGAACAACATCAAGTTCGACTAGCGCCGGCCCGAAGGCGCGACGCTACTGCAGCGCGATCTGGCCGCGAATCTCGCCGGCCGCGAATGGCGCGGCGCTGTGCACGTTGAAATAGGTGTTGCCGGCGCTGATGTCGGTGACGTTCTGCGCGGTCAAGGTGGTCGGGTTCGGCGCGCTGAAGACGCCGGTTCCGGCCACCAGCGTCACCACGTTGGCCGGCCCGCTGACGCCGACCGCGCCGGTGTGGATGTGGGCGACGGTGGCGCCAACCACGTTGTGCGTGGCATAGGCGACGATCACCTCGCGCGTGGCGGTGTCGAACACCAACGTGCCGCGCCCGGTGGCGGTCGAGGTGTTGGCCGGCACCTCCTGGGCGCCGTTCAAGGTGGCCAGGCCGGCAGTGACACCGCCGGTGGTGTTGATGCGGCCGCGGATCTCGCCACCGCCGTTGGCCGCGGTGTGCACGTTGAAGTACAGCTCACCGGCCAGGAAGGCCGCGTATTGGGCGTCGGTCAGCGTGGTCCCGGCCGGCACGGTGGCGCTGTTGCCGCCTGGCGCCAGCGTCAGCGCAATGATGACCGGCCCGTTGGCGCCGGCGTTGCCGCTGGGTGCCTGGTGGATGTGGTGCCCGCCGGTGCTGGGCGTGAGGCCACTGAAGGTCATGCCGCCGGTGATCTCTTTGGTGGTCGGGTTGACCACCACCGCGCCGCGGCCGGTGGCCGCTGTCGTGACCGGCGGCACCTCCTGCGCGCCGCTCAGGGCCGCCGAACGAATGGCG
>JAYSVE010000305.1:0-4444 GCA_043718725.1 Methylibium sp. | reverse complement strand
CGATGTTGGCCCAGACCGGCTCGCCGACCACTTCGCGCACCTGTTGGCCGACCACTTCGGCGTCGGTCTTGCCGAGCCAGAGTTCCTGGGCGCGGTTGATGTAGCGGTAGCGGCCTTCGGCGTCGATGTACGAAATCGTCACCGGGATCTGGTCCATGATGGTGCGCAAACGCCGCTCCGAACGCTGGGCCATGTCGAGCGAGCGCTGGTCGTCCGAGATGTCCTGCGCGAACAACTGGCAGCCGGTCACCACCCCCTGGGCATTGCGCTCGGGTTGCAGCTCGATCTGCAGCGTCTGCATTGATTGCTCGGGCCGCGGGAAGGCGCAGCGAAAGCGCTGCGCGTCGCCGGCCAGCGCCGCCATGATGCGCGGCCGCAGGTTCAGGGCGTTCAGTGGGCCGACGGTTTCTTCGACCGGGCGGCCTTTGATTTCGTCGCGAGCGCAGGCCAGCCAGCCCGACAGCGCCGGGCTGGCGTAGGTCCAGCAGCCCTTGCCATCGATGAACCCCACCAGACCGAGCAACGACGCGCGGGTCCTTCCGGGTGCGACGCTGGGACGATCAACCGATTTCGCGCGCGCCTGGACTTTTGCGGCCTCGCGCGACGAGGTCTGGTAGCGCGCCGAGCTGAGCAACAGAAGCAACGCAAAGACCGACGTCGGAATGCTCCACATCGAGCCCAGTGCCGCACCGCCGGCGATGTCCAGCGCCAGCGCGCCGAGCGTGAGGGTGGCCAACACCGGCGTGACCCAGGGCCCGCGGGCCCAGCTGAATGAGCGTGTCATGCTGCGCACCCCTGCAAAACGCGGCCGGACACCGCGGCCAAATCGAACTGGGCCACTTCGCCGTTGGCAAGGCCTTGCCGACTCAAGCCCAGCATTTCGCGCAGTACCCGCGCCACCCCCTTGCTGGCCACCAGCACAGGGCGTTGCCGCAGGCGCGGCGCCAGGGCCTCGACGGCGCCCTCGATGCGATCGAAAAATTGCTGGCTGGACTCGCCCCCCGGCGGCGTCTTGCCCTGGGCCAGCGCGGTCTCGGTCTCGGCGATGCTGCGCAGATTCCAGGCACCCAGACGGCGCTCCGAAAAGGCCGGCTCGATGAGCACCTCGGCCTCTTCAAACATGCGGCCGATGATCGCGGCCGTCTCGCGGGTGCGCTGCAGGTCGCTGGTGACGATCAGGCCCACCGGCAGGCCCAGTTCGCGAATCCGCAATCCGGCTTGAGCGGCCTGGTGGCGGCCGATGTCCGTCAGCGCGACGTCCAGGTCACCGCCGCAGCGCAGCCCGGCCAGGTTGGGCGCGGTGGCGCCGTGACGCACGAAGATCAACGCACCGGTGGCGTTTGAGGAAGCTAGGGTTGGCATGTTGTTCGGCTTTCAGCGCAGCACGGCGGCCGGCGCAAAACTCAGCGGCGTTGCGGCGTGCCGTTCGCGATTCGGTGCGTGCAAGACGCTCCATTCCTGTTCGGCCAGCCCGGAGCCGAGCAACCATTCGCGCAGGAACCAGATCTGGTTGCGGTCCGCGAGCAGCGGCGCGTGGCCGGTGTCGGGCAGGTGCATCAGTGTCAATTGCTTGTCGCGCGACATGCGCCGGATCGTCGGCTCGAACAGCACGTCCGATTGCAGGCCGTGAACCAGCAGCACCGGGCAGCGAACCCGCTTCCAAAGCTCCCATTGCTGCAGACTCTTCTGCGCATCGCGCCGATAGGCCTGCAGCGCGCGCACGTCGTGGCGGTAGACGCGCCCGCCCTCTTCGTCGGACCAGCGCGTCTGGTGAAACGTGAGGTTGAAGCGGATGTCGTCGCTGACCGGGCCGTCATTCTTTTGCGAGGCGCCGACGCGGCGCAGCATTTCGGACGGCTCGCGGAACACATAGTGGCGCGCCAGCGTCTCGGCGCGCCGGCGCCGCCGCCGGGCCGGGATGTGGGGACCGACGTCGTTCAGGATCAGCCGTTTGATGAGCTTGGGGTGGCGCGCCGCCAGTTCGATCGCGGCGCTCCCGCCCAGCGACGAACCCAGCACCGTGACGGGTGCGCCGCCCAGGTGTTCGATCACCTGGCGCAGTTGCTCGACATAGGTTCCCAGCGAGTAGTCGCCTTCCGAGGCGAGCCAGCCGGAACGGCCCCGGCCGACCCAGTCCATGCAGATCAGCCGGAACGAGTCGTGCAAGTCGGACGCGAGGTAGTTGAATCGCATTGCGACGCTGGCCACGCCACCACAGCAAATCAGCACCGGCGCGTCCGGCGGGCCCCATTCGGTGTAGGCCACGCTGACCTTGTAGGGCTTCTTCAGGCGCCGAACGGTGCCGGGCTGAAGGCGTGTCGGGTGGTGGTAGTCGAAATGACCGAGCCGGTATTGACCATGAAAGCGCCCCACGACCTGGCTGGCCACGGCGATGTAGTCGTTCCAACTGGTCAGCACGCGCTTGCGGCCGGGCACCGGCGGCTCCCACGCCAGGTCAAACAGCGCGGCCGGGACGGTGTCGCCGATCGCGTCGTCCCGGGGGATCGTGACGGTTCTCACGGCCGTCCTCATGCGCCCGCTCCAACGATGCTTTTGCCCGACGCCGTGGACCCCATGCCGCGAACGGGCCTTGTCGATTCAATTCTCACGCTTTCCCCTCAGTCTGAAATTGGCTCGCCGGCGTCGTCCCGCTTCGATCGCAGGTTTGATTCCGGCCCTTGCCGTGCCTTATCGGGTCAAACCCGCTGGCTCTTGAGGGGATTCGGCACCGGCCACGCAAGCTCCCGCCAATCAATCTCCCGGCTCGTGTTCAAGTCTTGCCGGCGCTCGCCGAAAAGGACCTGTCGGCTGCCAATCCTTCCGTGTGGCCGTGGAGAGATCGCCTTGAATACAACCCGTCCCCAAATGGTCCTGATTGCCGTGCTGGTGTGCCTGTTCGCCGTGGGCATGGCCGGCTTCCTGAACTTCTTCAAGTACCGCAGCAACGCCGAGCGCATCATCAAAGAGCGCCTGGTCGTCACGGGCACGTCGATCGAGAACGGCATCCAGTCCTCGTTGGCGCTGGGCCTGCAGTTCGCCGACCTCGGCATGCTGCCCGGCACGCTGGAGCGCGAACGCGCGACCGACGACCTGATCCTGAGCATCGAAGTCTTCGACACCGACGGCAAGCCGCTCTACAGCACCGACCGGCTGCGGGCGACGCGCGTCGTGCCCACGGCCTGGCTGGCGGCTGCGCGCCAGGCTGCGGGCGCCGACTGGTTCGTCAAGAACGGCACCGAGTCGGCCGCCGGCATCGCGATCCAGAACAGCTTCGGTCTGACGGTCGGCTACCTGGCCCTGCGCTATTCAGAAGAAAAGGTCAGCGAGTCGACCCGGGCCGTGGCGCAGGAGTTGGCGCTGTCCGCGCTGGCGGTCTTCATCGCCGCGGCAACGCTGGCCTCACTGGCCTTGCTGGCGGTGATGCACCGCCTGACCCGCGACTTCAATGCGGTCGAGGCCAGCCTTCGCTCGGCCGACCCGCTGCGCCCATCCGATGCCGTGCGCAAAGGCCCGTTCGGACGCCCGCTACAGCGCTTCTTTGAGAGAGTTCGCGCGGCCGAGGCCGAGCTGACCTTGCTGCGCGGCAACCTGGAGCGGGGAGCGGACCGATGAACTCGCAAACCTGGCCCAAGACCCAATCCCCCGAACCCACGAAACGGCGCGAAAGGCCTGGGAGTGCCCTCATGAATCAATCCTATCTGCGCAGCATCTACCTGCGCCTGGCCGGGGTCGTGATGCTGGTCGTGGTGCTCGCGCTGGCCGCCAGCGCCTACCTCTCGCACCGCGCGTTCGAACATGCGCTGGCCCCGGAAATGGCCAAGAAGGTCGCCAGCGGCGGCGCTTCGGCGCGCTCGCTGGTGCTCAAGGCCATGGAGCTGCAGATCGGCTTTCACGAGCTGTATGGCGTGGAGCAGACGTTCGACGAATTGAAGGGTTCGATCCCGGAGATCTCGTACGTTGCCATCACCGACCCGCAGGGCGCGATCCTGTACCAGCGCTTCACCGCCCCGGCCGGCGCGACCGCGCATTTCCGCTCGCCGGCGGTGCTGGCGGGCATGGCGGCGCCGGAGCGTTCGCCCCCGGCCATCCGGGTCGACAAGCAATACGTGGTGTCGATGCCGATCGCGACGTCGCAGCAGGCGGTGGGCATGCTGCACATCGGCGTCAGCGTCGACTTCGTCGACAAGATCATTCTGGACATGCTGTACGACGTGCTGGTGGTTCTGGTGGTGGCGCTGTTCTTCACGCTGGAGCTGCTCAGCTTCCTGGCCGGCACCAAGATCGAGGCGGCCCTCAAATCATTGGGCGACACCATCGAGCGCGGCGCCACCGGCGACTTCACGACCACGCGGGTGCGCGACTCCGACATGGCGTTCGGCACGGTGCTCAAGCTGCTGGAGGCCGTGCGGGCGCGGGTCAATGCCAGCTACGAGGCGCTGGTGCG
>JAYSVE010000304.1:0-10721 GCA_043718725.1 Methylibium sp. | reverse complement strand
CGCGCCGCTGCCGGCGGCCTTGGCGATGGTGAACTCCGGCACGTCGGCGCCAATGCCCTGGCGCTTGAGTCGACGGTACACGCGCTCGGGCAGCGCCGTGGCCACCAGACGTGCGCGGGTCTGCGCCACCAGCGCCTTGTCTTCGGCCAGCGGCGACACGGCCGCGCCTTCGGCCAGCAACGCGTCGAGATGCGATTCAAGCTCGGCGCGCTGCTCGTTCGTGACGTCGCGCTGCAGGTTGGCCTCCCAGTCGGCCCGGACGTAGGCCTTCAGGGCCTCGGCGTCGAAGCGCGCCGGGTCGTAGAGCATCACGTAGGCCTTGAGCGCCTCGTACTGAAGCTCGGGGTTGTCCAGGCCGCCCCTGAGATGGTCTTCGACCCGCAGGGCGATGCGCGGCAGCACCGCGTCGGTCAGCATGCGCCGATAGGCGTGTTGCGAGGCGGCGTCGAGCTTGCGGCCCTGGTACAGGCCGAAGCCCAGCGACAGCGGCGGTGTGTCGCCGCTGGCCGCGCGCGCCAGGTTGCGGGTGGCCGCCAGCGCGGGCAGCAACACCACCAGGTCGGCCGACGCGCGGTTGGGGGTGGACTGCACCAGCGTGCGCACCGTGTCGACACTGCTGCCGACCTTGGCCACGTAGGCGCGGTTGTTCAGGTAGCTCCAGGTCCAGGCGCCCAGCGCCGCGACAGTGACCAGCGCGATCAAAGCATAGCCGGCCATGGCCAGCAGGCCGCGGCGGCGCTCCCATTTCATGTCGGTGCCGGCGAGGCCACTTTCGGCGAACACCACGTCCTTCAGCAGGCGCGCCAGGAAAAAACTCTTGCCGCTGCCCTCGTGCGGCGGCAGCACCGTGCGCTCGAGCTTGTAGGCCCGCGCGATGCGCCCGAGCATGCGGTCGATCGGCGTGCCCTCTTGCGTGCCGCTGACGAAGTACACCCCGCGCAGCAGCGGGTTGGCCTCGAATTGCGAGGGCGAAAAGACCTGCTCGACGAAGTCTTTCAGCACCCCGCGCAGGCCTTCGAACTGCTGCGGGAAGGCGTAGATGCGGGCGCGCCGCTGCGGGTCGCGTTCGAGTTGCAGCCGGTCGATCAGGCCGTTGGTCAGACGCTGCTCCAGCGCGTCGAACTCGGCACTGAAGCCCGACAGGTCGACATGGCTCTGCTTGTCCATCCGGAACGTGAAGCCCCAGGGCGTGGCGCGCTGGTCCTTGTCCACCTCGCCCAGGGTGTCCATGAAGCCGGCGAGCAAATCGCACTTGGTGACCAGCAGGTAGATGGGGAAGCGCAGGCCCAGGTGCTGGTGCAGCTCCTGCACCCGCTTGCGCACCGCCGCGGCGTGCTGGGCGCGATCGTTGGGCCCTTGCATCAGCAGGTCGGTGACCGACACGGTGACCAGCGCGCCGTTCAGCGGCTGGCGCGGGCGGCTGCGTTTGAGCAAGGCGAGGAAGCCTTCCCAGGCCTTGCTGTCGGTGTCCTTGTGGCTGTCCTGGGTGGTGTAGCGCCCGGCGGTGTCGATCAACACCGCCTGGTCGGTGAACCACCAGTCGCAATTGCGCGTGCCGCCCACCCCCTTGACCGAATGGTCGCCCAGAGTCTGGGCGAGCGGAAACTTCAGGCCCGAATTGACCAGTGCGGTGGTTTTGCCCGAACCCGGCGCGCCGATGATGGCGTACCACGGCAACTCGTAAAGGTAGCGCTTGCCCAGGCGCGACGACACACCGCTCCAGGCCGCCGCAACGCCGCTCTTGCCTTGGTCGAAGCGGGCGTTCTTGAGCGTCTCCAGCGCCTTGGTGAAGGTCGCGCTCAAGACCTTGAGTTCCGCGTCCGCCGGCCCGTCGCCCGCCGCGGAGGCTGGCTGCACCAGCAACTGGTCGACGACCTTGGCATTGGTTCGGCGCGCTTGCCAGGCCTGCCACAGCTTGCGCAACACAACGGCCAGCAGGATCAGCCCGATCAAGAGCCAGCGCGCACCCGGGCTCTCCAGCGGGCGGCTTTCAGCGATGGCCACCAGCGGGCCGACGATCCAGATCACCAGCGACAGCGCGACCAGGCCCAGCAGCAGCAGGGTCCAGGGGCTGAACAGCGCGCCCAGGAGCTTTTTCATGATCCGCTCTTGGGGGCCGGCGCGCGCGCTGGCGGCGCAAGCGGCGTGCCGACGAACAACGCGATCTCGACCCGCCGGTTCAGGCCCCGGTTGACGGGCGTGCTGTTGTCGACCATCGGCTCGCCGTCGGCGCGGCCCTCGGCGCGCACCCGATCGGCGGCCACACCGTCGCGCACCAGGATGTCGCGCACGGTCTTGGCGCGGTCTTCGGACAAATGAAAGTTGGACGGAAAGCGGGCCGTGCGAATCGGCGTGTTGTCGGTGTGGCCGGTCACCAGCACCGAGCCCGTCACTTGCCCCAGGGCCAGGGCGATCCGGTTCATCAAGGTCTCACGTTCGCGCGTGAGCGTGGCGCTGGCCGGGCCGAACAGGCCATCGCCACGCACGACGATGATGCTGCGGTCGACCTCGTCGCGCACCGCCACCAGTTCGGCCTTGATCTCGCTTTGCAAGAACTGCGCAAGGCGCGGCTTGGTGGCGAGCTGTTTGACGGCTGGCGTGGGCGGGGTCAGGCGCAGGTCCTGGATGCCGGCGTAGACCGGGTCGGAGTTGCCGCTGAGCTGGAACGACATCAACAGGTACGCACCCACCAGCAGCAGCCCGGCCACCGCGGCCGTCACCCACAGCGGCAGCCAGGTCAGCGCCGAGCGGCGTGTCGGCGCCTCGCCCCGCCAGTTTTGCGCCAGCGCGGGCGGGTAGTCGCCACGCTCTTTTTTCAGGATCTGCGCCAGCCGCTCGCGCACCGCTTCGAGTTGGGCCCGGCCTCCGTCGACGATCTTGTAGCGGCCTTCGAAACCCATGCACAAGGCGGCGTAGATCAGCTCCAGCAGGTCGCGGTTGTTGGCCGGCTCCTTGGCCAGTTTGGCCATCAGTTGGAAGACCTTTTCGCCGCCACCGGTTTCGTTGTGGAACATCGTCAGCAGGCTGTGCCGGCCCCAATGGCCGGAGCTGCCCCAGGGCATGCCCGCCGCGACTTCGTCGATGAGGGTGCACAGGATGTAGCGCGCCGCCAGCACGCGCTCGGGCGCGATCCCCTTGGCGCGCGCCTGGGCCTCGAATTCGCGCAGGCCCTGGGCGATGGAGTCGCGCAGGCCGGCGGGGTCGGCCAGGTGGTGGGTGGCGCGAATCTGCGGAACCAGCGCGAGCATGCGGTTGGCCAGCGCGACGAGCGGGTTCAGGCCGCTGTCGCTGGCGCCGATGTCGGCTGCCACATCCGGGCCGCCCGCACTGGCGCGCGGCGCCGCCGCCGCGGCGCGCACGCCGGGCGTCGGCATGATGAAGGTGCGGCCGCCCTCGAGCTGGGCAAACGGGTCGTCAGCGGGAGGCTGGCTCATCGTGATGGCTTCAGGGGCGGGACGGGCGCTCAGCCGCTCGGTCGGCGGGCAGCGCTAGCGGCGGATGGCCCACAGCTCGAGCTCCAGGCCGGGAAAGTCACCGGCAATGTGCATGGCGACATTGCCGCTCTTTTCGAGCTGCTTCCAGAGATCGCCGCCACGGTCCAACTCGAAGTAGAAGAACCCCGCATGAAACGGCAATTGGCGTGGCGCCACCGGCAAGGCCTGAAAGGCGATGCCGGGCAGTGCCTGCTCGACCAGGGCGCGGATTTTTTCGGGCGGCGCGATCTTCGCCTGGGCGGGGAAGCGTTGGCGCAGTTGTTCGCCAGGCATTTGCGCGTTGACGGCGAGCACGAAGCTGGCGCTGCGCAGCAGCTCGACGTCGTTCACGACCGCCGTGCGGTAACCGTTCTTGCGATCGACCAGCTCGATCTGCAGCGCGTTTTGTTCGAGCACGGCCGACAGCATGCTTCGGAGCGCGTCGAACACCGGTGTCGTGCAAGCGCGCAGGTCGTCGTGCCGGTAGGGCGGGAACTCGGGTGGCCGGCGCGAGGTGCTGGCCAGCGTGGCCAGGTCGCCGGCCAGGCGCAGGCAGTCGCGGTGCAGTTCGCGCGGGTGGGCGTTGGGCGTGGCGGTGTGCTGGGCCAGGATCGGCTCGTTGCGGTTGAGGGTTTGCAGCATCAGGAAGTCGGCCAGCTCCGAGACGCCGTGGCTCAACTGGCCCATGCGGGCGGCCAGGGCCTGGGCGCGCTGCTTGATCAGGCCGTGCAGCAAGGCGGCGCTGCCCGAGAGTTGGCGCGTGGCGTCGAGCGTGACCTGGGGCGCGATGTAACTCCGGTCGAGCACCACCTGGCCGTCGCTGCGCCGGTCTGCGACCAGGGCCACGCCGAGCAGCGTGTAGGCGTCGCCGGCCTCCTTGGCGCGCACCAGGCGCAGGCGCAGGCGGCCGGTCTGGATGGTGGCGGGCTCGTCGGCGGCGCTGGTGTTGTCGCGCACGTCTTCTTGCGTGGCCTGGTAGCGGCACAGGCCGTCGGCCTCGGCGGCATCGAAGTCGAATTCGTTCAGGCCTTCGCGCTGCACCGGCAGGGCCAGGTAGATCAGCTCGCCCTTGACGTCGTCGGGCAGCGCGAGCGGCAGCGGCAACGGGTCGAGCTGCGGCATCGAAAACGGGGTGCCGTCCGGCAGGGCTCCGACCGCGCGCGACAGGCCGAGCTTGCCGAGGGCGAGCAAGCCTTCGTCGAGCTGAAGCTCCGAAAACCCCCAGGCAAACGCCGACATGCAGCGCGCACGCGCGTCGACCAGCCGCTCCAGGTAGCGCGTTTCCTGCTGGAAATGGTGCGGCTGCAAAAACATGCCCGACGACCAGGCCACCTTGCCGCGCCAGCTCATCTGGGTTGCCCCTTGCGCGCCCGGCTCGCGCCCTCGCGCTTGAGGTTGGCGTCAGCGTGCATGCGGCGGAGTGGCAGGGTGGAAAAGGGGCTCACGTGGCGGTCACCGCGGTCTGCACCGCAATCCCGTCCAGGCTGATGG
The DNA here is from genome assembly GCA_043718725.1 of Methylibium sp. Taxonomy (GTDB): domain Bacteria; phylum Pseudomonadota; class Gammaproteobacteria; order Burkholderiales; family Burkholderiaceae_C; genus LGRD01. The sequence continues at coordinate 5,757 of JAYSVE010000304.1, read as the reverse complement.
CCACCAGGTTGCTCTTGTTCGGCTGCACCGCCACCAACGCGCGCCAGCGGGCGCGCTCGAGTTCGCGAAATGCCGCCACGACACCAATGAACTTGGTGTCGTTGGCCAGGGGCTTGTTGATGGCCTTGATCTCACCGGGCTGGAACACAAACTCATCGCGCGAAACGATGTCGGCGCCCAGCACCGACTGGTCCTTGTCGTAGAGCGAGACGAAGTCGCTGGCTTCGAACAGGGCCGAGGCCTTCAGCTCGTAGAGCCGCACGACGACCGGTGACGGCCGTCGCCGCGCATCGGGGTTGAGGGCGCTGGACGCAATGATGTTGATCGACAGCGTGCCGGGTTTGGGCGGGGGTGGCGGCGGCGGTGGCAGCGGCAGCGGCGCGGCTGCCGGAGGAGGTGGCGGCGGCGCTTTGGAGAACATCCCGCACCCCGCGAGCCAGCCGATGCCCGCAAGCGACGGCAGCCACGCGAGGACGCTGCGACGGCGCGCCGACCTGACCAACGGGCCGGGTCGATCCACAGGTGTGCGACAGATGTTCATCGAGATTCAGCCGTTCATCAAATGCAAATCCGCCACGCCCGGCCGACGTGGCAAGCCAGCTTCAATGAGCATAGCTTTGGCCCCGTGCCGCAAGGCGTGACTAAGGTAATCGCAGCGGCGCTGCCGGCACCGGGCTCGCGCCGCTGTCCGCGCCTGTGGAGCAGGGCATCTGCGGCTTGACGAAGGTCAGTTGGCGACGCGGCAGGCGTGGACTATGCTGGCCCGAACGGGGTGGGCTGTTACCCGCCGTGGTGCGTGCATTGAAAGCTTTGATTCGGATGTTGGTGCGTGTGCGGCCGGCCCCCGCCTGGCCTGGGGGGCGCGACGGATGGCGAGCCCGGTCGGCTCGCGACCTCCCCGCACCGGGCGCCATCGTGCTTACCTGCCTGCTGGCGCTCTGCACCGCGCCGCAAGCCGCAGGGCGCTCGACGGTCGATGCCGCCGTGCGGCCTCTCACACCCCTGGCACCGGCGAAGCCCGCACCGGTCATGGCCCAAGCAACGGCCGCAACGGCGGCATCGGCGGCGAACCCGGCGTCGGCCACGCCGAATGTGGCGCCGGACGCGCCTGCGAGCGCGGGCAGCGCCGACCCCGCGCCCGCCACCGCCACCGCCGCGCCTGTCGACGTGCGCACCCGCCATGCCACGTTCAGGCACGCCACGTTCGACGACCTTCCCGGCTGGCAACAAGACGACCTGGTGGGCGGCTGGACCGCCTTCAGGAGCTCCTGCGCCGCATTGCAGCGGCGCGAATCATGGCGCGAGCTGTGCGCCCAGTCCGCAGGCGTGGCGCGCACGCCGGTGGCGGTGCGGGCATTTTTTGAGTCGCGCTTCGCATTGCTGCGCATCCTCAATGCCGACGCCAGCCGCGAAGGCGAGATCACCGGCTATTTCGAGCCCCTGCTTGAAGGGCGCCGCCAGGCGCAGGGCGCCTTCACCGTGCCCGTGCTCGGGCTGCCGCGCGACCTGTACACGCTGGACTGGATGAGCGTGCCGGCGGCGCAGCGCCGCGGCGTGGTGCAGGTCAAGGCCCAGGGCAGTGCGCTGGCCCTGGTGCCGGCCGGCGAGCCGGGCAGCGCCGCGCTGGACCTGAGTCGATTCGATCTCGACACCAAGGACCGGCGCCTGCGCGTGCGGCTCAGTGGCGCAGACGCCGGGCTGCGTGCAGACCCCTACCCCAGCCGAGGTGAAATGACGGCGCCGGGGTTGCCGGGGGGTGTCGACGCGCCGGTGCTGGCCTGGGTCAATGACACGCTGGGTCTGTACGCGATGCAGATCCAGGGCTCCGGGCGCATCCGCCTGCCCGACGCGACGGTGTTGCGTGTGCAATACGCCGATCAGAACGGGCACCCGTTCAGACCATTTCGGGTGGTCGCCAAATCGACGGACCGCGTGGTGACCCGAGGCATCGGTGGCGCGGCCAGCGAGGTGGACCAGTTCGTTCTGGAGGCGGACGACATGGGCACTGCCGCCTCGGACCGAGCGCAGGCAGCGCCCGCCCCGGCCGAACGCGACGAAGTGGTCACGCGCGGGATCGCGACCAAGCGTCCCGCGGCGCCGAGCGGTCCGGGTCTGGACGCGGCAGCGAATGCGCTGGTGGATGAATTGTTGGGCGGCAAACCCAGGCGCGCACCGCCGACGCCCGCTGTTTCGGCAGCTTCTCCCGCCGCTGCGCCCGCTGTTGCGTCCGCCGCTGCGCCCGCTGTTGCGTCCATAGCCGCCCCTTCCGTTGGCGCGGGTCCGGGCAAACCGGCGCCAACGGCAAGGGCGGCAACGGCCGTGGCAGGGCCCGCGCCCCAGGCTTCCGGCCGGGCCGGCGATTCGGGGACGGCCACCCGACCGCCGATGGACCCGGCGCGCCTGGCCGCGGATCCCAGCTATGTCTTTTTCAAGGTGGCGGCTGACCAAACGCCCGTTGCCGGGCCGCCGGGCGCGCTCGGCGTGCCGTTGACGCCGGGGCGCTCGGTCGCCGTCGACCCCAGGGTCACCCCCTTGGGCTACCCGGTGTTTCTGGCTGCGCCGGCACCGCAGGGATCGGACATCGACATGCGCCGGCTGGTGTTTGCCCAGGACACCGGCGGTGCGATCCGCGGCGCCGTGCGGGCCGACTTCTTTTGGGGCTTCGGCCACGACGCCGGCCGGCTGGCCCGCGGCACCCGGCACCGCGGGCAGATGTGGTTGTTGGTGCCCAAGGCGGATGTCGCCAAGCTCGGCAGCGGCGGTGTCGTGCGGCGCGGAATTTCGGCCGGGCCCCGCGCCACCGGGGCCGAATGCCTGGTCGCCGACGAGGCCTTCTGCCAGGAGCCCGAATAGGCCTGTGCGGAATCCTGAGATTCGTGACGCAGTTGGCGAATCATGTGTGCACCCGCGAGACACGTTGGAGCAACACAGTTGCAACTGAACGTAAAATTTCACGGGTTGATTTTCAAAATAGAACTAAGAGTGAGACTTCGTGGATCCTGTGCCAACTCCCGCAATCGGTGGCGAACTGCCGTCTAATGCTGCATTCAAGGTCGACTCCAGCGCCTGGGCCTTTGATCCCGGGCGGGAGGGTGACGCCACCCAGGTCCGAACCCTGTCGTGTGTGATCTGGAGTTGCAACGAGGCCTCTCGGCTGACCCAACTGCTGCCGCAGATGAGCGACCTGCTGACCGCCTGCGGACACCCCTGGGAGATTGTCGTGATTGACGCCCACAGCACCGACGGCACGGCGGATCTCTTGCGCCGCTGGGGTGCGATTCCGGCAGTGCGCTCGGTGACCTTGCAAGACCCTTCCGGGGCGAGCGCGTTGAGCGCCGGTCTGGCGGCCGCGCGGGGTGACGCGGTGATCTTTCTCGATGCCAACCTGCAACACAAACTGGCCCTGATTCCGCAAATGATCTCCCACTGGGAGGGCGGGGCCGAAGTGGTTTACGCGTTGCGCCAGGGCCTGCCCGAAAGAAGCGAGCTGAACTGGATCGGGCCCAGCGTCTTCGACGGCCTGGTCGACTCGCCCAAGCCGCTTGATTGGCTCGAGGACTGCGCCGAACTCACGTTGCTGAATCGGCGGGTGATCAACTACTTGAGCAAGTAGCGCACCTCGGAGTGCGGTTCACGCCACCCGACCTTGGCAACGGGGCTGGCGTGTGCGCTGGTTGCCAAGGGCCCCGATTGCCGGGCGGGCCGATTGTCCGCATGGTCCGCGTCAACGGGCCCTTGCGTCACAGCCTGCGGCACCAGTAGGTCGGGATGCTGCTCGGCACCCCGATCAACGAGCCAGATGGAGTGCCACCGCCAGCAGCCGGGTCGGCAGGGGTCACGTTGGCATGGCAACTTGAGCAGCGGTTGGCAGCGTCGCTGATGACCGGGTGCTGCTGGTTATAGGCGGCGTCGGCGCGAACCTGATTGCAGTTGAAGTAATCGAGATTCGCGGTCAGATTGGCCTGCGGGCCGACGTTGCCAGCCGCGTCGACAACGCGCGCGGTATAGGCGTTGGCGATCGGCAAAGAAGCGGGTGCCGTGGGTGGAGTCGGGATTGAAACTCCGGGGTTGTCGGTGAACCTGAGGCAGTTGTTGCCGCAGCTTGTGTAGCCGGGCGTGATCACCGAATTGTTGCGCCGTACCTGAACAGACTCGGTGCCCGACAGCGGCCCAGACAACTGCAGCGTGAGCGTGGGCGTCGGGTCGTTGGTCTGGCCAACGATCAGGTTGCTCGCCGGGATGGCGTTGGCCAAGGTGGACGAAGGCGCCACGTCACTGGTTGCCGACAGCGTGATTGTTTGCACCGGTACAGTCGCGTCGATCGGCACCGTGACCGTCGCGCTGTGCGTGCCGAAGTTCGCCGAATTGGCGGACTGCTCGATGCGCGCCAGGAAGTTGTAGCTGCCGTCCGGGAGTGCGGGACTGGTAAAGGTCCAGTTGGTCGAGTTGGTGACCACCGCGGTTCCGACCGCGGCGGCATCCCGGTAGATCCGGACCACCTCGGCCGGCGCCGTGCCGAGTGAGCGCTGGATCGTCCCGGCAAGTGTCGGCGTGTTGTCGCTGCTCACCGGCACCGTGCCATTGGTCGGCAAAACGCCGTTGACGCTGACCAGCGTGGTCGCCGCATTCGCCAGCGGAACGCTGGTATTGACGGTCACGGTGCGCGCCGCGCTCAAGGGTCCGAGGTTGCCTGCGGCATCGACGACCTGCGCCGTGTACCGGTAGCTGTTGCTTGCCAGGGCGGTGGGCTCGGTGAAGTTCCAGAGCGTGCTTGCGCTGGACACGGTGGCGATCACGACGCTGCCACGAAGCACGCGAACCGTTTCCCCCGCGGCCAGTGGTGCGCTGAGGGTGCCGGAAACCGTCGGTGTGGTGTCGCTCGTGAACCCTGGTTCGGGCAACGGACCCGAGATATCGTCAGACAACGTGAGCACGATGGTCTGCAGCGGTGGAGCGGTGTCGACCGTGATCCTGTACCCATTGCTGGTCGGCCCGAACGACGCGCCTGCCTCGACGCGAGCGGTGTAGGCCTGCACCCCGTTCGGTGCGCCTGGGTCGGTGAAGGTCCAGTTGGTCGTTGTCGCCGTGGCCGACCCGATCGCGGTGCCATTGCGCAGCACGCGCAGCGACTGGCCAGTCTGCAGGGCGGCGGTCAATGTGCCCTGAAGCAAGGGTGTTGTGTCCGTCGTCGACGACCCGGCTGGAATCAATGCATTCAGATTGTTGCGTGCCGTGACCACGGTGGCAGCCGTGTCGATCGATGGCAGGGCGCCACTGGGCGGCTGCGCACAGGGTGGCGTCATCGATTGCAGCGGTCTGGCGATGATGCTGTTATGGCAGGACGAGCACACCGTGCCCGGTGGCGTGAACACATGGCCGGTCGGAATCGTGCAGGCCGTGGTGAGGGTGTCAGGCACGCTGGGTCGCTCACGTGGGGGCAGGTTGATGGGCCGCACGCAGTTGAGCCAGCCGTTCGTGAAGCTCGGGCGAACCACGGTGCGGGCAGGGTTGTGGCATTCCTCGCATGGGGTGTCGGCGTGGATCAACGAGGTCGCGCCTTCGCCATGAATGCTCGGTGGTGGCACACAGAGGTTGGTGGTGGTGGGCGCGGGTGGTACCAGCGGCCAATCGGTCAGCAACACGTGGCAGTTCGAACAGTCCGCCCGCGCGGCCTGCGTTGTCGGGCGGCGCTGCAGCGTCGGGTTGGCAGGGTCGAACTGTTCGGCCACACGCCCGCGCACCTTCCACATGTTGCCG
>JAYSVE010000303.1:0-4446 GCA_043718725.1 Methylibium sp. | reverse complement strand
CGACCGCCACGCCGCCCCAGTTCACGCCGCCGCCGGTGAACGGGAACAGCACGCTGCCTTGCGTGGACGGTGGTGTGTACAGCCCATCGCTGCGCAGTGCGGCAATGCGATCGCGGCAGGCGTTGCGGTCGAAGGGCGTGAAACCGAAGGCATCTTCCGGCCGCAAGGTCGATGGCACCAGCGCCGGCAGGTCGGCGGGGAACGTTTGCGTTGCTGAAAGCGCCTCGCCCGGCGCACCGCCTTGCGGCACGGCGCGCTCCTCGACCGGAAAGCCGGCTGCCCCGTGTCGCGGTCCAGCACGAACACCAGGCCTTGCTTGGTGGCCTGGATCACCACGTCGCGCCGCGCGCCGGGTGTGCGCATCGAATGCGCGCACCTTGCCCGAGGGCGCGGTCGCGCGGCCGTTGTCATTGATGGCCGAGCCGACGATCACCACGCCGCCCGCAACCACGGGCGCCGACGTGATCTGGAACTCGCCGGGCCAGGTCAGCGGGCCGATGTCGAATTTGATTTCGCCCTGCTCGCCGAAACCGCGGCACGGCGCGCCGGTGCGTGCGGCGAGTGCGATCAGGCGAGCGTCGGCGGTTCCGGCGAAGATTCGGTGCGCGCAGGCAGCGCTGCCGGGGGTGCCCGCCGGTGCAGCAGACGAATCGATGGTCGGGTCGCGCGCCATGCCGCCACACCGCGGCAGTTGTAGCGGTTGGCGGGGCGGCGATCGGTCGCCACGTGTGGGTCGTGTCGCCACAACTCGTGCCCATCACCCGGGTCCAGGGCGATGACTTCGCTGAACGGCGTGCACAGAACCAGTTTGTCGTCCACCAGGATCGGCGTGGTCTGGAACTTGATGCGCTGCATCAACGCGGGGTCGCGGCGTGCCACGTCGCCGGTGCGGTAGAGCCATTGGCCGCGCAGCTCGGTCACGTTCTTTGGGGTGATCTCGGCGGCCTCGCTGTAGCGGCGGCCGCCCTGGTCGGCGCCGTAGTGGGGCCAGCCGGTGTCCGCGGCGGCTACGGAGCTGTGCCAGCTGCACGTTGCCACCGCGGTGACGATCAGTAACCGGACCCAGTTCGCCAGGACCACGACGAGGCCCGTGCTCTGTTCACGCCGGTGCCGTCTGGGCAACCGGCACGCTTTCCAGATAGACGGAATCGGGATCGATGTCTATGCCGCCCGGCCAACTCACCGTGCCGTGGTCGGCCTGGACCAGCGCAAAGTAACCCGGCTCGCGCAGCCGCTCGAAGACCGGGTAGGCCAGGTACGGGCTCACATCCATGTGGCGTTGCTCGCCGTTGTTGAACTGCAGCAGCAGGGCATGGTCCTTGAGCGGAATGGCGGAGGTGACGCGCGGATTCATAGTGCCGAGTCTCTCACTTCAAGGGGTCGATGGGGAACACCGGCTGACCCTTCACGGCCAGCGACCAATCGGCCATCAGTTCGTCGCGATGGATCTCGATCCAGGCCTGGACCATTCGAGTCTGGCGACGCGGTAGGTTGCCGTCAAGCACTTCGCCGGTATCGATGCCAAACACAGCTTCATCGCCGGCGTACATCGCGTGGATGTGAGGCAGGTGATGCTGGCGTGTGTCCAGCCAGTAGAGATAGACAAGAACGCCGTAGAAACTGCTGATGAGAGGCAACGCCAACCTGGCTGTTGCATTGCGCTCAAGTATGCGCTCCGGCCACGACCACCGGCACCTCGGTTGCCGGCGGAGTGTTGCGGCTGCGCTCGCAGCGCACGATGCCATCGATCATCACCATGCCGATGCCGGGGATGTCGCCGAGCTGAACGCTCTCCAGCAGCGTTTTGCCGGCGCTGTGCTGGGCCCGGTCCATGAAAACGAAGTCGGCGTCGCGACCCACCTCGATCAGCCCGCAGTTCAGCTTGCGGATGCGCGCCGTGTTGCCGGTGGCAAAGCAGAACACCAGCTCGGCCGGGATGTTGGCCAGGCTGGACAACAAGGCCACCATGCGCAGGATGCCCAGCGGCTGAACGCCCGAACCCGCCGGGCCGTCGGTGCCCAGGATCACGCGGTGTGGGCACTTCAGCTGCAGCGCCATCTTCGCCGCGGCGATGGCAACGCGTTCATTGCCGTTGTGCACGATCTCGATCGCTCGGTTGCTCTTCTCGCACAGCTCGCACACATGCGCTTCCGGCAAGGACGTGTGGCCGCCGTTGATGTGGCCGATGATGTCGGCGTCGGCCTCCAGCACCACGTCCTTGTCGATTAGGCCCGAGCCGGGGATCGACGGGCCGCCGGTGTGGATGGTGCTCTGGATGCCGTACTTGCGCGCCCACTTCACCATCGTCGCCGCCTCAAGGCCGCCCTTCACCGAGCCCAGGCCGATCTCGCCGAGCAGGCCCACGCCGGCCTCGGCAAGCTCCTTGAAGTCCTGCTCAACCATGCCTTTTTCGATGACTGGCGCGCCGGCCAGCACCTTCACGCCGCCGGGGCGGAAGTTGTCGAACGCACGCTGCGCGGTGATGGCCAGCGCCTTCAAGCCGACGATGTCTTTCGGCCGGCCGGGAAGGTGCACTTCGCCGGCCGAGATCATCGTCGTCACGCCGCCGTTCATCGTGCTTTCGATCCAGCCGAGCTGGCTCTGGCGCGGCGTCCAGTCGCCGAAGACCGGGTGGACGTGACTGTCGATCAGGCCGGGGGCGAGGCAGGTCTTGCGCGCGTCGATCAGCGTGCGCGGCTGGCCGATGTCGCAGTCCGCCGCTTTGCCGACGGCCACGATCAGGCCGTCGACGACGACGACGGTGTCGGCGTCGAGGATGGGCCGGTCGATGTCGCCCGACAACAGCAAGCCGATGTTGCGGATCACGACCTTGCCGGACTTGCCCACGGACGCTGCGTCTGCCATGACGATCTCCTTGCTCTCAGATGAGTGCGGCGCGCGCCGCCGGGCGCTTGCGCGTGCCCGCGGCCGGCGCCGCGGCCACGGTGCGCTGGACCGAGTCGATCAGAAACGCCTCCCAATGCGCCAGCGCCTCGGCCGACTCCAGCGCTTCGCCCAAGAACGCCGACAGTGTGTAGCGGTTGGACAGGTAGAAGTAGCCCATGGCCGCGATCATCAGGTAGATGTCGCGCGCCGGCGCGTCGGCCCGAAACACGCCTTGCGCGGCGCCGCTTTGCAGCACCCGCGCCAGCACCGCGATCGCGGCCGACGAATAGTCGCGCGCGCGCAGCGACTTGGCGACGTGTGCGCCGCGGTGCAGGTTCTCGGTGTTCAGCAGCGTGATGAACTCCGGGTTCTTTTGGTAGTAGCGCCACATGAAGCGCACCACCGCGTTCAGGGCTTCGACCGGCCGGGCCACGTCGAGCACCAGGTCGGATTCGGCCTCGTTGAAGCGCCGGTAGGTTTCTTCCAGCACCTCGATGAACAGGCCTTCCTTGCTGCCGAAGTAGTAGTAGATCATCCGGTCGTAGGACTTCGCCGCCTGGGAGATCTTCTCCACGCTGCCGCCCTCGAAGCCGTGCTTGGCAAACACCTTGATCGCCGCGCGCAGGATGCTCTCGCGCGTTGCCTTGGCGGCCCGCTCGCGCAGACCCGGCGCGCCAGAGCGCTGGGCCTCGGCGGGTCGGCGGCCGGCTGCCTTGGCCACCATCACTGTTCGGCGAACGCCCGCTCGATCACGAAGTCGCCCGGCTTCGAGGTGTTGCCTTCCTTGAAGCCGCGGCCTTCGAGCAGATGCTTCAGGTCGCGCAGCATGCCGGGGCTGCCGCAGATCATCACGCGGTCCAGGGCCGGGTCGAACGGCGGCATCCGCAGATCTTCGAACAGGCGGCCGGTGTCGATCAGCTCGGTCACGCGGCCCATGTTGCGGTAGGCCTGGCGCGTGACCGTGGGGTAGTAGCGCAATTTGTCGGTCACCAGTTCGCCCAGGAACTCATGCTGGGGCAGGTGCTCCACCAGCAGGTCGTGGTAGGCCAGCTCGTCGACCTGGCGCACACCGTGCACCAGGATGACCTGTTCGAACTTCTCGTAGGTCTCGGGGTCGCGCACGATGCTCATGAAAGGCGCCAGGCCGGTGCCGGTGGACAGCATGTACAGGCGCTTGCCCGGCAGCAGGTAGTCGACCACCAGCGTGCCGGTGGGTTTGCGGCCGACGATGATGGTGTCGCCCACCACCATGTGCTGCAGGCGCGACGTGAGCGGGCCGTCGGGCACCTTGATGCTGAGGAATTCGAGGTGCTCTTCGTAGTTGGCGCTGACGATGCTGTAGGCGCGCAGCAGCGGCTTGTTGTTGACCTTCAGGCCGATCATCGTGAAATGGCCGTTCGAGAAGCGCAGGGCCGGGTCGCGCGTGGTCGTGAAGGTGAAGAGCTTGTCGGTCCAGTGGTGCACGCTCAGCACCGTTTCTTCGTTGAATGCGCTCATGGTCGGTTCGTACCCCGGGAAATCCTGTTGCGAAGGCGTGTGGACTGCGCTAGATTAACAACT
>JAYSVE010000302.1:0-1931 GCA_043718725.1 Methylibium sp. | reverse complement strand
ACCTTGGGCGTTCCCGGCGGCAGATCAAACACCCATACCCCGGCCACTTGCTTGATGGCCAGCCGTTCGGCACTGCCCCTGCGAATGAGGTCTGAAATGGCTTGACCAAGCTTCAATGCGCGGGCCTGCGCATACGCCTGCGCCGTGGCGAAGGCGTCGTCTTCCAGGGTGATGGTGGTACGCATGATTGATGCACATTTGTTGATCTGATGGATTCGATGGACAAACATGTCAAGCGTCGAACCGGTGCCAGGCTCGATCCGGTGGACGCCGCCCCCTCATATGCAGCGCCCGCCGTCCACCTCCAGCGCCACGCCGGTGATCATGCTGGCTTCATCGCTGCACAGATAGCAGGCCGCGTTGGCCAGGTCTTCGGGCGTGGAAAAACGCCCGATCGGAATGGTCGACAGGAACCTGGCGCGGATCTCGGGCGTGTCCTCGCCCATGAAGGTCTTCAGCAGCGGCGTCTCGCCGGCCACCGGGTTGAGCGCGACGACGCGAATGCCGAACGGCGCCAGCTCCACGGCCATCGAACGCGTGGCGGTGATGACCCAGCCCTTGCTGGCGTTGTACCAGGTCAGGCGCGGGCGCGGGCTCACGCCGGCGGTGCTGGCCATGTTGAGGATGACGCCCTTTTTCTGTGCCTTGAAGCGTGGCACGACCTCTTTGGCCGCCAGGTAGATCGCCTTCATGTTGACGGCGAAGATGCGCTCGAACTCGTCGTCGGGCAGGGCTTCGAGCGGCTGCGGCAGGTGGCCGATGCCGGCGTTGTTGATCAGCACGTCGAGGCCGCCGAAATGGTCTTGGGCGGCGTCCATCATCGCCTTCACGTCGGCGGCCCTGGACACGTCGACGCACAGGCTGCGCGCGTTCGCGCCCAGCGCCGTGGCCACGCGCGCGCCACCGTCCGCGTCGCGGTCGGCGATCAGTACCCTGGCGCCCTCGGCGACGAACTTGCTGGCGATGCCTTCGCCGAAGCCCGAGCCGCCGCCGGTGACGATTGCTATTTTTCCTTCGAGACGCATGGTGAGGCTCCGGTGGGTGGGCTGGCGAAGGGGAAAGCTATCGCGCCAGCAAGTTGTGAAACGGCTGGCGGTTCTTCCAGCGGTAGGTGGAAAAGTCGCGCTCGTCGGTGGACAGGATGTGGCCGTGCCCCAAGTGCTCGGCCAACATCACCAACGTGCCGTCTGCAAGGTCCATCGGCAGCTTGGCGTATTTGCGCATCAGCGGCGCGTTGTTGCGATCGACCAGCGCGAACAGGAACCCGGCATCGACAGCGATCACGTGCCTCAGCCTTTGCGCTGAACTTTGCCTCGGACGGCGTGCTCGAGTGGCGGCAGGCCGTGCTTGGCCGCCCATCCCTCGGCCAAATGGCGCTTGACCTCCGACGCGATGTCACTGCTCCCGCTCGAACCTTTGCCTGCCAGCGCCAACAGGTTCTTCGCGCCTCCCGCACTGCCGCGCGCCAGCCGGTAATACAGGGCCACGCTTTCGCGCAGCACCTGGCTCACGCCCATGCCGGTGGCGGCAGTGAGGTAGTCGATCTGTTGCTTCGATTCATCGTCGAGGCGGGCGTTGACACGCATGACGGGCTCCTTGAAATACCAGCTCGGGCAGCCCTGGGCTCCCCGTGTCATCCATTGTGTGACATCAACCGTGGTGAATGGCCACCGTCTTCAAGGTCGAGAAACCGTAGAGCGCCTCGAAGCCCTTCTCGCGCCCGTGGCCGGAATGCTTGACGCCGCCGAACGGCAGCTCCACGCCGCCGCCGGCACCGTAGTTGTTGATGAACACCTGGCCGCATTTGAGCGCGCGGGCCATGCGCAACTGGCGCGCGCCGTCGCGCGTCCACACCCCCGCAACCAGGCCGTAGGCGGTGCCGTTGGCAATCTTCAAAGCCTCGGCCTCGCCGTCAAAGGCGATCAGCACCT
>JAYSVE010000301.1:0-4461 GCA_043718725.1 Methylibium sp. | reverse complement strand
ATTCCGACCTCGGCGAGGGCTACGGGCCCTGGGCGATGGGCGACGACGCGGCGATCCTTGACTGCGTGACCAGTGCCAACATCGCCTGCGGCGGCCATGCCGGTGACCCCGAGACCATGTTCAAGACCTTGCGCCTGGCCACCGAGCGTGGCGTGCAGGTCGGCGCCCATCCCGGCTACGCCGACCGCGAAGGCTTCGGGCGCCGCATCATCCCCATGCAGCCGGTCGAAGCCGGCCGCATGCTGGTGGCACAGGTGGGCGCGCTGATGGCACTTGCGCGCCTGGCCGGCACGCCGGTGCGCTATGTTAAGCCGCATGGCGCCCTAGGCAACCTGGCGGCGGCCGACCGGGGGTTGGCCGACGCCCTCGTTGCGGCCGTGCGGGCGCTGGACCCGGCGCTGGCGGTGCTGGCCATCTCGGGCACCGAACTCGAGCACGCGGCGCGGGCGCAGGGTGTCGCGGTGTTTTCCGAGATCTTTGCCGACCGGGCCTACCTGCCCAGCGGCCAGCTGGTGCCGCGCGGCCGGCCCGGCGCCGTGCTGCACGACGCGAAGCAGGCCACCGACCGGCTGCTGCGCTTTCTGCAGACCGGGCGCATGCCGGTGCAGGATGGCGAGCCCATCGTGCTGCGGGCCGATTCGATCTGCGTGCACGGCGACAGCGCCGAGGCGGCCGCGATGGCGCGCCAGATCCGCGAACGGCTGCAGGCCGAAGGCGTCACCGTCGCGGCTTTTGCCGCCGACCTGCCCGCGTTGGCTTGCGTCGGCTAAGCCACGATGGCTGCCGATGCCGGGCCCGGCACCGCATGGCCGCGGTTCACGCCGGTGGCCGACCACGCGCTGTTGGTGTCGTTCGGCGACACCCTCACCGACGCGACCAGCGCGGCCGTGATGGCCCTCGACCAGGCGCTGACAGAGACGCCCCCGCCCGGCGTCAGCGAATGCGTGCCGGCCCTGGTGAACCTGCTGGTCGAATTCGACCCACTGCTGACCGATCACCACCAGGTCCGCATTCAGGTGCAGCGGCTGCTGCAGCGGGCCGCGCAGGCGCCGCGTGAAGGCCGGCTGCGCGAGGTCGAAGTCTGCTACGACGACGGGCTCGCACCCGACCTCGCGGCCGTGGCGCAGGCCAGCGGTCTGGGGGTCGACGCGGTCATCGCCTGCCACCTGCAGGCCGACTATGTCGTGCGCATGTTCGGCTTTGCGCCGGGCTACGCCTACCTCTCGGGCGTGCCGCCGGCGATCCAGGTGCCGCGCAAGCCGTCGGCGGTGCGTGGCATCTCGGCGGGCAGCGTGCTCATCGCCGGGCCGCAGTGCCTGGTGACGACGCTGGAAATGCCCACCGGCTGGTCGATCATCGGCCGCTCGCCCACGCGCATCCTCACCACCGACGACCGCGTGCCGGTACTCTTCGGTGTGGGTGACCGCGTGCGCTTCACGCGCATCGACCAGGCGCTGTACGAGCAGCGCCTGGCGCACCCGCACCGTGGCTGAAGCGCGCCTGTCGGTGCGGGCCTGCGGTCCGCTGGTGTCCTACCAGGACGGTGGCCGCTTCGGCATGCTGCGCTTCGGCGTGCCGGCGTCCGGGCCGATGGACCGGCTGGCCCATGCCGCGGCACAGGCAGCGCTGGGCCGGCCGCTGGACGCGACGGCCATCGAGGTGTCGCTCGGCGGCCTGGACCTGTGGTGCGAGTCGGGCGCCGTCAGCTTCAGCATGGCCGGGGGTGACTTCCAGGTGCTGCACGGCGACGGCATGGCCCGGTCGTGGTGCGTGCGCACGCTGCGTGCCGGCGAGCGTCTGGCCATCCGCCCGGGCAGCTGGGGCAGCTGGGCCACCCTCGCCTTTGCGGGTGATCTGGTGTGCCCCGCCTGGGCCGGCAGCGCGGCGACGCACCTCGGCTCGGGCCTGGGCGGGGGTGCGCTGGCAGCCGGCGCTGAATTGGTGGTGCGCAACGCCCGCGTGGACGAGGCACGTGAGGGCGAGCTGCCCGTGCCCGACTTTGTGCGGGCGCGGCCGCTGGCGCGCGTGGTGCTGGGGCCGCAGACCGCACAGTTCGCGCCAGAGGCGACGGCCGCACTGCTGTCCCAGCCCTTCACGGTGACCGCCGCCTGCGACCGCATGGGCATGCGCTTGGCCGGCCCGGCGTTGCAGCTGCGCGACGCCTTGTCCATTCCGTCCGAGCCTATCGTGCGCGGCTCGGTGCAGGTGGCCGGCGACGGCGTGGCGTCGGTCCTGCTGGCCGACCACCAGACCACCGGCGGCTACCCGAAGATCGCCACCATCCTGTCGTCGGACACGGACGGCGTGGCCCAACTGCGGCCGCAGGACCGCTTGCGCTTCCAGGCAGTGAGGGCCGACGACGCGGTCGGCCTGGTGCGGGCGCATGCGGCGTCGGTGCAGCGTTTCCTGATGGACCTCGGCGAACCCCGCGGCAGCCTGGACCAGCGGCTGATGCGCGAGAACCTGATCAGTGGCGTGGTCGGCAGCGACGCTGCGGCAGCAGGCTGAGGCGCGCCTCAGTTCCAGCACACCGGCAGCGCCACTTCGGCGATCAGGGCCTTCGATGCTGCCGCGCCTGCGCAGTCGTGCGGACCGGCAACGAAGGCGATGTGCGCGTTGCTGCCGGGCCGGGTCACGTCGAAGCGGTCGGGCGCGCCGAACCAGGCCTCGTCGCAGTTGGCCGGGCCGAACATGAAGAACACCCGGCCCTCGAGTTCCAGCCGCACGCCGACGTTGGTGAAGGGCTGGGCGACGTGGCGCGGGCTCATGCCGATGGGCGACATCCAGCACAGGGTCACATTGAACACCAGGCGCCAAGGCCCGTCACCACGTAGCACTGTGCCCAGTTGGCCGGGATGGGTGCGCAGCGTGGCGCCCTCATAGCTTCGTTCCAAGATGCTCTCCTCGGGGAGAACAGCGCCCGGCAAGGAGCATTGCTATCTCCAGCGTTCAAGGTCGCCGGCCGCGCCTACGCTGGTGGTTCCGAAAACACGGGACACAGCCGTCCACGGGAGGTCGTCAAGTCTATGGCCTGAAGTCCATAGGCTGGAGTCAACGGTGAGGTATCTCGGCATCGAGGTGGACGATGCGCCCGAGATCTCCGAGCAGACTGAAATCCGATTGTTTGGACGACGTGCCGCTCCGGCTCACTACTGGGGCGGCCCAGGTCGAACGGCCGCTGCCTGGCGTTGGGCCCAACTCACAGCCCCGGCTATCAGCAGTCCTGCGCCAATGGACAAGGCTACGGCGCCGTCCGGCTCACTCATGCGGTGCGGTGGCGGTCGACAGGTCCGGGCGCAGCAGGTGGTGCCGGGTTTCCTCCTGCAAGGCCTTGCCGATCGCGAGCACCATGGGTTCGGCGTACGGCTTGCCGATGATCTGCATACCGACCGGCAGACCGTCATGCAACCCGGCTGGCATCGCAAGCGCACACAGGCCAAGGTAGTTGACCGGCCGCGTCAGATGGCCCGGTATCGGCGACGTTTCCTCGATCGAATCGATGGGCGGTGCAGGCACCGCCACGGTCGGCAGCAGGATCGCGTCGTAGCGGTCAAACCATGAGGCGAAGAATCGCCGGCGCTCTTCCATCATGCGCAGCGCCTCGGCGTAGGCGCCTGGCTCGAAATCTCGCGCTGCGAGTACGCGAGCGCGCACCGCGTCGCCGATCGCCTGCGTCGTGTCGTTGATGTATGCACGATGCAGCGCGTAGGCCTCCGACGCGATGATGATGCCTGCGGGCTTCGATAGCTCGAAGTACCAATCGGGCAACCGGACCGGAACGATCGTGGCGCCAAGCCCTTCAAGTTGGCGCGCGGTGTCCAGCCAGGCCGCAGTCACCGCCGGGTGCATGAACGGCGGCAGTTGTCCGGCGTCGGGCAGCGCGATACGCAGGCCGGCGAGCCGCTCGGCGCGCAACGGCGTTGGCAGGTCGAGCGCCGGCTGCTCGGTCGACGTCGAATCGCGTACGTCGGATCCGACCAGTACACGCAGCATCTCGGCGCAGTCATCGACCGAGCGGCCCATTGGGCCGATCGAATCGAGCGTCCACGACAGCAGGCCGGTGCCGTGCAGGCTGATCCTGCCGAACGTCACCTTGAGCCCAACGAGGCCAGTGAATGCGCATGGGATCCGGACCGAGCCGCCGGTGTCGCTGCCGATGCCGACCGGGGCCATCCCGGCAGCGACAGCGACGGCGGTGCCACTCGACGACCCGCCAGGCACACGGTGGCACGCCAAGTCCCACGGATTCCACGGCGTTCCCATCAGCGGGTTGGTGCCCCACCCGCCGAACGCGAACTCGACCATCTGCGTCTTTCCCAGCGGGATCATGCCGGCGCCGAGCAGCCGATCGACGGTCGCCGAGGTCGTTGTGCCAATGCGCGAGGCCCACATCTTCGAGCCGACAGTGCCGACGCGGCCGGTGATGTCGCACAGATCCTTGACGGCGACTGGCAGCCCGTG
>JAYSVE010000031.1:0-2424 GCA_043718725.1 Methylibium sp. | reverse complement strand
TTGAGACCGCCAGCCGCGACTTCCGCTGGCCCGTGCTCGACCAGTTCAACTGGGCGCTCGACTACTTCGACGTGATGGCGCAGGGCAACGACGCGCCCGCCTTGCACATCGTCGGCGACGACGGCAGCGAAGTGCGGCGAACCTTCCGCCAGATGTCCGAGCGCTCGGCGCAAGTCGCTAGTCACTTGCGCAGCCTGGGCGTGCGCCGCGGCGACCGCATCTTGCTGATGCTGGGCAACGAGCTGGCGCTGTGGGAGTTGATGCTCGGCGCCATCAAGCTCGGCGCCGTGATGATCCCGGCCTCGACGCTGCTGACCCCCGACGACCTGCGTGACCGCCTGGAGCGCGGCGACGTGCGCCATGTGGTGGCCGCCGTCGAACAGGTGCCCAAGTTCGATTCGCTGGCGGGCCAGTACACGCGCATCAGCGTTCGTGCAAGCGTCGAAGGTTGGCAGTGCTTGGAGGACTCGGCGGCGGCCCCGCTGGCCTTCACGCCCGAGGGCGTGACGCACGCCACCGACCCGCTGCTGCTGTATTTCACGTCGGGCACCACCGCCCAACCCAAGCTGGTGCTGCACACCCATCAGAGCTATCCGGTGGGGCACTTGTCGACGATGTACTGGCTCGGGCTGCGCCCCGGCGACCTGCACCTCAACATCTCGTCCCCCGGTTGGGCCAAGCATGCCTGGAGCTGCTTCTTCGCACCGTGGAATGCGGGTGCGTGCATCTTCATCTACAACCACGCCCGCTTCGACGCCACCCGCCTGCTCGCCACGCTGGCGACATACCGCGTGACCAGCCTGTGCGCGCCGCCGACCGTGTGGCGCATGCTGATCCAGCAAGACCTGGCCGCCTGTCGGGGCCGGCTGAGCCTGCGCGAGCTGATCGGTGCGGGCGAGCCGCTGAACCCCGAGATCATCGAGCAGGTCCGTGCGGCCTGGGGTCTGACCTTGCGCGACGGCTACGGCCAGACCGAGACGACCGCACAGGTCGGCAACAGCCCTGGCCAGCCGCTCAAGCCCGGCTCCATGGGACGCCCCCTGCCCGGCTACCGCATCGTGCTGCTCGACGCCGATGGCAGAGAAGCCGACGAAGGCGAGGTCTGCATCGTTCTGACGCCACGCCCGCTGGGCCTGATGGTGGGCTACCTGGACAGCGCCGCGAAGACCACCGAAGTGATGCGCGACGCCCATTACCACACCGGTGACACGGCATTGCGTGACGCCGACGGCTACATCACCTTCGTCGGCCGCGCCGACGACGTGTTCAAGGCGGCCGGTTATCGCATCAGCCCCTTCGAGCTGGAAAGCGCGCTGATCGAGCACGACGCGGTGGCCGAAGTGGCGGTGGTGCCCAGCCCCGATGCGGTGCGCGGTACGGTGCCCAAGGCGTTTCTGATATTGACCGCGGGTGCGCAGCCTGGCGCCGCGCTGGCCGAGGCTATCTTCGCCTTCGGGCGGCGGCAATTGGCGCCGTACAAGCGGGTGCGGCGCATCGAATTCGTCACCGAGCTGCCCAAGACCATCTCCGGCAAGATCCGCCGTGTGCAGTTGCGCGCTCAGGAAGCGCAGCGGCGCGCTGCCGGCACGCGTGACGCAGGGGAGCACTTCGAAGAAGATTTCGCCGGGCCGCGTGCCGGCGAGGCCGGCTGACGCACGGCGGCGCTGGCCCGGGCGGCCCGGGCTGGGTCAGCCGCGTGGTGGCGCGCAACCACCGGCCTTGCGAGAGCGCGTGCCGCGCAACCAGCCCCCTGGGGCGGATTCAACCGACTCGCGGCAGCGGATAGAACGCCGCCTCGACGTCGCCAGCGAACCCATCTGGTGCCTCTTCCGGGGCGAAGGATAGAAATCCTAACGGGGCGCGGCTTGCTCCGTCGCGGCGAGAAAGCGTTCGGCCAGCAGCACCCAATACGCGCTGCCGACGCCGATGTTGTGGTCGTTGAAGTCGTAGCCCGGGTTGTGCACCATGCAGCCGCCCTCGCCCGCGCTGTCACCGGTCCCGTTGCCGATCAGCACGTAGCTGCCGGGCACGCGCTCCAGCATGAAGGCAAAGTCCTCGCTGGCGGTCAACGGCGGGCCCTGCGGCGTGACCCGCTCGGCGCCGAGCAGTTCGACCGCCACTTCGCGTGCGAAGGCGGTCTCAGTCGGCGTGTTGACCAGCCCCGCATAGCCCGGCTTCCAGTCGATCTGCGCCTTGACGCCGAAACTTTCGGCCTGAGCCGCCACCAGCGTCTTGACCCGCCGCTCGATCGTGGCCCGCACCTCGCGGTCGAGCGCGCGCACGCTCAACTCCAGCGTGGCCGACGCCGGGATCACGTTGTTGGCTTTGCCGGCATGCAGCGCGCCGACGGTGACCACCGCGGCGTGCAGCGGATCGATGTTGCGCGCAACAACGGTTTGCAGCGCCATCACGATGCTGGCCGCG
>JAYSVE010000004.1:0-2485 GCA_043718725.1 Methylibium sp. | reverse complement strand
ACAGCGTGGTCGGCAAGGGCTCCACGTTCTGGTTCAACATTCCGCTGCTGGCGGCCACCAGCCTGCCCGTCGTGGCCCATCCCGGCGAGCTGAACGGGCGCCGTGCGCTGGTGGTCGACGACAACGCCACCAACGCCGAAATCCTGGAGCACCATGCCATCAGCGGCGGGATGCGCTGCACCAGTGTCAGCAGCGGCGCCCTGGCGCTTGAGTGCCTGCGCGAAGCGGCGCGTGAGGGCGACCCCTTCGAGCTGGCCATCGTCGACATGAAGATGCCCGGCATGGACGGCTTGGAGCTGACCGCCGCGGTGCGCGCCGACCCGGCCCTGCGCGCGTTGCGGCTGGTGCTCGTGACCTCGCTGCATTCGACCGACGAGATGGCGCGGGCCCGTGAAGCCGGCATCAGCGCCTACCTGTCCAAGCCGGTTCGGCGCCAGGAGCTGTACCGGGCTCTCGCCCAGGCGGTGGGGGGCCTGCCTATCAGCGACGCGCCCATGCACATTGCCTCGTCCGGAACGCGCATCCTGGGCCGCGTCCTGATGGCCGAAGACAACGGCGTCAACCAGTTCGTGGCGCGCAACATGCTCAAGTCGCTGGGCTGCGAGTTCGACATCGTCCCGAACGGCAAGGAGGCCCTGGATGCGGTGCAGCGGGGTGGCTATGACATCGTGCTGATGGACTGCCAGATGCCGGTGATGGACGGCTACCAGGCGACCCGCGAGATCCGCGCCTGGGAGCTTGACCAGCCCGAGGCGATGCGCATCCCCATCGTCGCCTTGACGGCCAACGCGCTGGTCGGTGACGCCGACACCTGTCGCGCGTCGGGCATGGACGACCACCTCGCCAAGCCTTATTCACGCAAACAGTTGGGCGACATCATGGCGCGCTGGTTGCCGGCCGAACTGGTCGAGGAACTGACCGGCGACCAACGCAGCGTCGCGCTGACGATGCCGGCGCCGCTGCAGGAAGCCGCGGCGGTGGGCACCAAGCTCGACCCGAAGGTGCTCGACAACATTCGAGCGCTCGACGAGGACGGCAGCGGCGCCATCCTGCGCGAGGTGATCGAGATCTACCTGGATGAGGCGCCCACGCAACTCGCCCAGTTGCAAGCCGCGCAAGCGGCCGGCAACGCCGGTGATCTGGGCCGCGTTGCCCACGCATTCAAGTCGGCCAGCCAGAACGTCGGCGCCACGCACCTCGGCGAGCTGTGCCGTCAACTCGAACAAATGACCAAGACCCCTGTACTGGCCGACACCACCGACCTGGTGCGCGCCATCGAGCGGCAATTCCTGACAATCCGGCCGCTTCTGCTGGCCGAAATGGGCTCAACCTCATGACTACTGCAAATCGCATCCTGGTGGTGGACGACGACGCCGGCGGGCGCCGCCTGACCCGCGCAACCCTGACCCGCGCGGGCTTCAACGTCGTCGAGGCGCAAGATGGCCAGGTGGCGCTGGACGCGATGCGCCAGACCATGCCCGACCTGGTGCTGATGGACGTGAGCATGCCGGTCATGGACGGTTTCACGGCCTGCGCCGAGTTGCGCAAGCTCCCCGGCGGCAACCGGGTGCCGGTGGTGATGATGACCGGCCTGGACGACGTGGGGTCGATCGAGCGCGCCTTCGAAGCCGGTGCCACCGACTTCATCACCAAGCCCATGAACTGGCCGATCCTGGCGCACCGGGTGCGCTACATGCTGCGCGCCAGCAGCGCGATCAACGACCTCAAGCAGAACCAGCGACGCCTGTCGAACGCCCAGCGCATTGGCGAGATGGGCGACTGGGAATGGGATGTTCGGCAAGACCGCATCGTTCCGTCCGAGCAAGCCTGGCGCATCTTCGGCCAGGGCACGGCGCAAGGCGCGCTGGCGCGCGAGGCCTTTCTGGCGACGATCCATCCGGACGACACCGAGCGCGTGCGCCAGGCCTATGAGCGCGCCATCAACAACGGCGATGCGTTCGCCATCGAGCATCGAATCTTCCAGTCCTGCGGCACCTTGCGCCATGTGCACCAGCAGGTCGAGGTGATCCTGCGCGACGAGGCCGGTCGCGCGCTGCACCTGGCCGGCGCCGTCCACGACATCACCCGGCGCAAGGACGCCGAAGAGCAGATCCGCCGCCTGGCCTTCTACGACGCGCTCACCGGCCTGCCGAACCGGCTGCTGTTCACCGACCAACTGGAGAAGGCGCTGGCCAATGCCCAGCGCCAGCAGGAGCAGGTTGCCATCATGTTCATCGACCTCGACCACTTCAAGCGGGTCAACGACACGCTGGGGCATAGTGCGGGCGACGAACTGCTGCGAGTCGTCAGCACCCGGCTCGCAAATTCGATCCGCGGGCTGGATTCGGTCACCCGTTGCACGGAAGAGCAGGGACCCAACAGCATTGCCCGGCTGGGCGGCGACGAATTCATCGTCATGCTCAGCGAGGTGAACCGGGTTGCCGATGCGGCCGGGGTGGCCCGGCGCCTGGTCGAAGCATTGGCT
>JAYSVE010000300.1:0-1934 GCA_043718725.1 Methylibium sp. | reverse complement strand
GCGCCAGGATCTCGTCATGGAACTTGGAAATCAGCGCGTTCGTCGTGCACGACTCTTGTTCGGCCATTTCGGCGAGTGTGTCCCAGACCATGTTTTCCAGGCGGATGCTGGTGAGCACGCCGTGAATCCGCACCGTTCGCGAGCGCTGTTCATAGGCAATCGGATCTGCCTTGACGAAGAATTCGCACATGATCGCCTCCGGGAACGACGCGGGTTAAATGGTGCGAGCCGACATTTGCTTGGCGATGTGGTCCGCCTGGCGGATGGCCAGCGTGACGATCGTCAAGGTCGGGTTCTCGGCGCCGCCGGTGGTGAACTGGCTGCCGTCGGAGATGAACAGGTTGCTCACGTCGTGGGTCTGCCCGAACGCGTTGCACACGCTGTCTTTGGCCGACGCGCCCATGCGGCAGGTGCCCAGGTTGTGGGTCGACGGATAGGGCGGCGTGCGGAACGACTTGATGGCGCCCGCCGCTTGATAGACCCGCTGGCCTTGCGTGAACGCGTGGTTGCGCATCGCGATGTCGTTCTCGTGATCATCGAAGTGCACGTTGGGCGCCGCATTGCCCCATTTGTCCTTGACGGCGCTGTTCAGTGTGATGCGATTGGTCTCGCGCGGCATGTCTTCGCCCACCAGCCACATGCCGGCCATGTTGGCGTAGTTGTCCATGTACCAGGAGAACTCGGAACCCCAGTCGCCCGGGTTCAGGAACGCGGCCATGAACGGCAGGCCCAGCGCCAAGGTCTCCATCTCGTAGCCGCCGGCGAAGCCGCGTTTGGTGTTGTGACCGGATTCGTCGCGGATGATGCCGGCCATGGTCGTGCCGCGGTACATGTGGACCGGGTTCTTGAACACGGCGTAGACGGAGCCGGTCATGTGGCGCATGTAGTTGCGCCCGACCTGGCCGGAGGAATTGGCCAGCCCGTCCTTGAACTTCGATGACGCCGACAGCAGCAGCAAGCGCGGGGTTTCGATCGAGTTGCCGGCCACGCAAACGATGCGCGCCTTCTGGCGCTGCTCCTTGCCGTCCTTGTCGAAGTAGACGACACCGGTGACCTTGCCGGCGTCGTCGTGCTCGATGCGGGTGACGTGGCTTTCGGGCCGCAGGTCCATGTTGCCGGTTTTCTCGGCCTTGGGCAGTTCGGTGTACAAGGTGGACCACTTGGCGCCGCTCTTGCAGCCCTGGAAACAGAAGCCCAGTTGCATGCAGCGAGCACGGTCGTCGCGCGGCTGGCTGTTGATGGCCATGTTGCCGGTGTGCACATCTTTGTAGCCCAGCTTCTTGGCGCCGGCGTACATCACCTTGAAGTTGTTGTTGCCCGGCAGCCCGGGAATGCCATTGGTGCGCGTGACACCCATCTTGTCTTCGGCCTTGGCGTACCAGGGTTCGAGTTCCTGCAGCGTCAGGGGCCAGTCCATCAGGCTGGCGCCTTTGATCTCGCCGTAGTTCGTGCGTGCCTTGAACTCATGCTCGGCCAGCCGCAGCGAGGCGCCGGCCCAGTGGGTCGTGGTGCCGCCGACCGTCTTGCACACCCAGGCCGGCAGGCCGGCAAAGTCTTTCGCCACGCGCCAGTTGCCCGAGGTGGTGCGCGGGTCTAGCCAGGCAAGCTGGCCGAACGACTTCCACTCGTCATTGACGAAGCTCGCGGTCGACTGCAACGCGCCAGCCTCCAACACCACGACCTTGATGCCCTTTTGCGCCAACTCGTTGGCGAGCGTTCCGCCACCCGCCCCGGAGCCGATGATGACGACGACCGAGTCGTCAGTGGTTTCGAACTTGGCCATGATTTGTCTCCTCGATCCAATTTTTTTGAGTCGTGCCCCGCCTCTGAGCCTCTCAGCCCATGTACGGCTTGGGGCTGGCCTCGGCGGTGGGGGCGGGCAACCACTTCAGGTCCTGGAACCCGCGCGTGATGTAGCCGCCTTTTTCCCAGGC
>JAYSVE010000299.1:0-1934 GCA_043718725.1 Methylibium sp. | reverse complement strand
GTCGCGGTGCTGGCGCTGCTGCACTTCTTCTGGATGCGCTCGGCCAAGAACGACTTCGCCGAAGTGGCGGTGTACGCGGCCATCGTCGCGTTGCTGCTGGGGTGGCGGCTGTGGCAGGCCTGGCAACGGCGCCGGCCGGTCAGCGCGCCCGTCTCGCGCTGACGACTGCGCTGACGACGCCGCGCGGGTGCGGCTACGCCGCCGCGGCCGAAGGCGTGGCCAGCAACAGCGCGTCCACCCCGTACAACTTGGCCAGTGCGGCCAGTTTGGGCGGCACCTGCCGCACCACGAAAGCGCGGCCCCAGGCCTGCGCCTGGCGCTGGCATTCGAGCAGCACCGCCAACGCCGCGGAATCGAATTCCTTCAAGGCGCCGGCGTCAATCACCACGGCGCCATCGGCCTCGGCCCGCAGGGCCTGCGTCAGCATGCGCAAGGTGGCCTTGGCTTCGACGGCCGTGAGCGTGGCGGGCAGCAGTTGCATCGCGGTCAGCTCTTGCCGGCGGCCTTGTTGCGCTCGGCCAGCTTCGCGATCAGCCCGTCGATGCCGCTGGCGCCGATCTCCTGCGCAAAGCTGTTGCGGTAGTTCTCGACCAGCCACACGCCGAGCACGTTGACGTCGTAGATTTTCCAACTGGTCCCCGACTTCTCGAGCCGGTAGTCAAGTTGAATCGGGTCGCCCTTGCCACGCACCTCGGTGCGCACGACGACTTCGGTGTCGTCGGCGCCGGCGCGCATCGGCTTGAGCTGGACCGTCTGGTCCTTCACCTGGGCCAGCGCGCCCGCATAAGTGCGCACCAACAGGATCTTGAACTCGTCCTGCAGGCCCTTTTGCTGCTCGGGCGTGGCCTGGCGCCAATAGCGCCCGACGGCGCCGGCGGTCATGCGCTGGAAGTTGAAGTAAGGCAGCACCTTGGTGTCGACCAGCGCCACCACCTTTTGCACATCGCCGGCCTGGATGGCCTTGTCGGCCTTGACGGCTTCGATCACGTCGATCGAGACCTCTTTGATGAGCGCGTCCGGCGCCTTGACCGCCTGCGCCTGCGCAAGCGCGCAACCCAGCGTGAGGGCCGCGGCCAGGAACCAGGATTTCAGACCAGTAGACATTGCGTACCTTTCATGGGGCAGGCCCGAGGGGCCTTTGCCGTTCTTCGAACTGCGCCTTGAACAAGCCGCTCAAGACGCATCGCAGCCCATAACGCCCTGGGCCGCCTTCGGGTTCACCGGGAGCCGTCGATTCGATCTGCGACCGGTGCTATTTCTTCACCGCGGGGGCCGAGGCGGCCGGCGCAGCGGGTTCGGGCGGCTCCGGCGCGGGTGGCGGATCGCCATCGAACACCAGGCTGCGGCGCCGTTGCAGATAAGCATCGCGGACGAAACTGTATTTGTCCAGCGCGATGTCGTCGACGAGTTTTCCCGCGTTCAGCAAGCCGGCCCGCACATTGAGCAATTGCAGCACGGTCAGGCCGACCTGGTTGGTCCCGCCGGCGATCACCAGGGCCGGCGACACCGCCCGGTCGAACGGCAGCGCCAGCGTTTCGCGCACCGTGGACGGCCCGAACAGCGGCCAGACGACGTAAGCCCCGGCGCCGAAACCCCAATGGCCCAGGGTCTGACCGAAGTCTTCGAAGCTGTGTTCAAGCCCCAACTCGCTGGCCACGTCGAGCACACCCCCCAAACCGAAAATCGTGTTGACGCTGACACGCGCCAGGTCTTTGGCGCCGAGTTCGAACTTGCCCTGCAGCACGTTGTTGACAGCCGACCAGGCATCGGCGAAGTTGTTGAAAACGTTCTTCACGCCTTCGCGCACCGACGACGGCACGACCTTGGCATAGCCGATGGCAACCGGCTTCAGCACATTGACGTCGAGCGCCTCGTTGAAGCCGAAGACCTTGCGGTTCCAGCCCTCCCACGGGTCCAGGCGCTGGCCCGGGCCG
>JAYSVE010000298.1:0-1936 GCA_043718725.1 Methylibium sp. | reverse complement strand
TGATGGCCGGCGCGCTGTTCGGCTCGCTGCCGGTGGCCTTCATCTACTCGTTCTTCGTCGAGTATTACGTGTCGGGGATGACGGGGTCGGTGAAGGAGTGAACCCCCGGCCGCGGCGGCTACTCAGTCCGCCGCAAAACTGTAGGGGCCGCCGCGCTCCAGCGCTTTTTTGTACGCCGGCCGCGCGTGGATTTGCCGCAGGAATTTCATCAGTCGCGGGCGCCGCGCATCGAGCCCGGCGCGCTGCGCGGCGGCTTCGACAGGGAAGCTCATCTGGATGTCGGCGGCACTGAAGGCGGTGCCGGCAAACCATTCGCTGCGGCCGAGTTCGGCCTCCATGAAGTCGAGCTGGCGGGTCAGGTTGGGGTCGACGAAACCCGCCATCACCCGGGCGGCGATGGCGCGCGCGATCGGCTTGACGAAGAACGGCATCGGCGCGCTGGTGACGCGGTCGAAGACCAGCTTGAGCAGCAGCGGCGGCATGGCCGAGCCTTCGGCAAAGTGCAGCCAGTAGGTGTAGCGCAAGCGCTCCAGCGTGCCCGCGGCGGGGACCAGCGCGCCCTGGCCGAAGCGCTCGACCAGGTATTCGACGATCGCGCCCGACTCGGCCACCGTCACGTCGCCATCGGTGATGACCGGCGACTTGCCCAGCGCATGCACCTGGCACAGCGCCACGGGCGCCAGCAGGGTCTGCGGGTCACGCTGGTAATGCCTGATCTCGTAGGCGACGCCAAGCTCTTCGAGCAGCCACAGCACACGCTGCGAGCGGGAGTTGTTGAGGTGGTGGACGACGATCATCAAACGCGCTCCTGGGGTTCGGGCGGGTTGCATTGTGGCGCGCGGTGCGAGGCCCGCGGGGGTGGTGGCCGACGAACCGGCAACACGACGCGGGTTTGTCCGACAGGCGTTTCGGACGCCGCCGACAGGTCAGCACCGATCCCGCCGACAGGTGCGCCGGCGCAGGCTGCCTAGAGTCGGGGGCATCCGCAACAAGACCTCAAGGCCCCCGCCATGAACACTCCCTCCAAACTCCTGCTCGCCTTTGCGCCGGCGCTGCTGATGGCCGCCTGCGGTGGCGGCGACGACAGCCTGGACGACCGGCTCAATGTGGCCGACCCCAAGGTCCGGCTGGTGCATGCCGTGCCGTTCGGGCCGAACGTCTCGCTGTTCCGCAACGACATCGCGCAGGCCGGGGACGTGACCAACCTGCCGTACAAGGGCGCGTCGCGCTACTTTGACGTGCCGGTCCAGTCGCAGCGCTGGGACGTGCGCAGCACCAATGCGCCGGTCACAACGATCGGCAGCGCTGCCTTCGACGCCCAGCGCGGCAACAAGTACACGCTGATCGCCGTGCCGGATTCGGGTTCGCTCACCGCCGTGGCGCTGATCGAAGACCCGTTCAACAAATCGATCGCGTCCGACAACGCCCGTCTGCGCATGTTCAATGCCGCATTCAACGCCGGCAGTGTCGATGTCTACCTGACCGCCCCGGCGGCCGACATCGGCGTCGCGACGCCGACCTTCTCAGCCGTTCGCTACAAGCAGGCCAACCCGGTCTCGGGCGCCGATTCGGTCGAGGTCGAGGGTGGCGTGTACCGGCTGCGCCTGACCTCGGCCGGCACCAAGAACGTGATCTTCAACACCACGCTCGACCTGGCCAAGAACGCCGACTGGCTGCTCACCTCGGTGCCCGGCAGCGTCACCCCGAACGACGTGAAAGTCCTGGTCATCAAGTCCGACGAAGGCGCGCCGGCGACCGAGTTGTCGACCACGCCTTGAGGCGGCCGGGGCGGCCCGGCCCGATCGGGACGGCTCAAATCGACATGCGCTGGCGCACCTGGTCGACGGCCATGTCGCGGCCGGCGCCGCGCTGGACGATCGCGCCGCGCTCCATCACGATGTACCGGTCGGCCAGTTCGGCGGCGAAGTCGTAGTAC
>JAYSVE010000297.1:0-1943 GCA_043718725.1 Methylibium sp. | reverse complement strand
GCAACACCTTGTGATAATCGCGCCCCCGCGCATAGATCGACACCACCGCCGCACCCGGCTCGGCCAGGCGCGCAGTTTCGGCCTCGCGCCAGTTGGGCGGCGTGGACGCCGGCAGGTAGTCCATGCGCGCGCAGATCACCCGCACCGTGCCCGGCACCAGCTCGGCCGGGCGCGCGCGCTTCATGCCATGGCTTGCCATATAATCCATCTCGCCATGGCGGCCGGCGTCCAGCCAGGCCTGCAAGCCCGCCTCGGCGTGCGCCAGGTCGACGTCGGCGATACGCACGTCGGCAAAGCCCAGTTCCGCGCCCCAGCGTTTGATCGTTTGCGCAAGGGCCGGCAGGTCGGGTGGGGAAGGCAGCATGGTTTGACGCTCGAGAGCGATTACACGATTACAATGGGCGGATCGCCCCTGATTGAACACGACATTCTATTCGATGCAGCATTTTACAGCCCATCTCCACGACGAATCCGGCACCGCCGCCCTGGGCGCGGCGCTGGCGCGCGCGCTCGTTCCCGGCCTGTCGATCCACCTGCACGGCGACCTTGGCGCCGGCAAGACCGCGCTCACGCGCGCACTGCTGCACGCGGCCGGCCACACCGGGCATGTGAAAAGCCCCACCTACACCTTGTCCGAGCCGTACACCATCGTGCTCGAAGGCCGCACCGTGAACGTGATTCACTTTGACCTGTACCGCATGTCCAGCCCGGAGGAATTCCTCGACGCCGGCTTTCGCGAGGACTTCAACGGCGACAATATCTGCATCGTCGAATGGCCCGAAAAGGCCGACCCGGTGCTGCCCCCGCCCGACCTGAATGTCTGGCTGAACGTGGCAGGCAACGGTCGTGATGTAGAATTGCAGCCGTTGTCCGACCTGGGTTTGCTATGCCTCGACCGCCTCAAATTCGCACCAAACCTTTGATCGCCGGCCCCGTTACGCGGCGCACGGTGCTCAAGGCCGGCGGCACGCTGCTGCTGTCGGTGATGCCCGCCCTGCCCGCCGCCGCCGCGCAAATATTGGCCGTGCGCGTCTGGCCGGCCGACGACTACACCCGCGTCACGCTCGAAAACGACAGCGAACTGAAAGCCACTCACTTTACGGTGCCCGACCCGCAACGCCTGGTGGTCGACATCGAAGGGCTCGAGCTCAATCCCACGCTCAAGGGCCTGGTGGCCAAGATCCAGTCGAACGACCCGTATATCAAGCAGGTGCGGGTGGGCCAGAACCGGCCCAATATCGTGCGCCTGGTGTTCGACCTGAAAGAAGAAATCAAGCCGCAGGTGTTTACACTGCCGCCGATCGGCACCTACAACCACCGCCTGATTTTCGACCTGTATCCGATCAAGGCGCTCGACCCGATCGCCGCCATGATCGAAAAAGGCGAATGGTCGCCGCCTGGCGCGCCAGCGGCCACGCCGGTGCTGCCGGCGCCGGCCGATCCGCTGGCGGCGCAGCGCTCGCAGCTGCCTGCCGAAGCCATCATCAAGCCCCGCGTTCCAGTCCCCGCCCCCGCGCCACCCCCGCCCGCTGTCGTTCAGGCGCCAATGGCGGCCGACCCGGCCAAGGTCACGCGCATGATCACCATCGCGCTCGACCCCGGCCATGGCGGCGAAGACCCGGGCGCGATCGGGCGCGCCGGCACCCGCGAAAAAGATATCGTGCTGGCCATCGCCAAGCGCCTCAAGTTCAAGCTTGAAGAGCAGCCCAACATCCGCGTCATGCTGACCCGCGACGGCGACTATTTCGTCCCGCTCGGCACCCGCGTCGACAAGGCGCGCAAGGTGCAGGCCGATTTGTTCGTGTCGATCCACGCCGACGCCTTCATCCAGCCGACCGCACGCGGCTCGTCGGTGTTCGTGCTGTCCGAAAAAGGCGCCAGCTCGAGCGCGGCGCGCTGGCTGGCCAACAAGGAAAACCTGGCCGACTCGATCGGCGGCGTAA
>JAYSVE010000296.1:0-10819 GCA_043718725.1 Methylibium sp. | reverse complement strand
CCGGGTTGCTTCAGCGGGTGCGACCCCGAGAACGCCGGCAGCGCGTCGCAGGCGGCGTAGATGCGGGTGGCCGTCGGGTAGGCCGACGAGTCGATCTTGAACAACTGCATCGCGATCAGTTGCGAGGCCAGGCAGATGTCGGCCAGGGTCGGCGTGTCGCCATGACAGAACCGGCCGGTGTGCCTGGACGCAGCCAGGTTGGCCTCGATCGCGTCCAGCCCGCTCAGCAACGCCCGCGCCAGCCATTTGTTCAGCGCGGCGTCGTCCATGCCGGCGTCTTTTTGCAGGTAGTTGCGCACCCTGGGCACCAGCAGCGGGTGCACATCGGCGGCGTGGATCTGCGCCAGGCCGCGCACCCGCGCGCGCCCGGCGGGGTCGGCGGGCAGCAATGCCGGGGTGGGGAATTTTTCGTCCAGGTATTCGACGATGGCGAGCGACTGGAACAGCACCTCGCCCAGCCCGTCGTCGAGCGCGGGCAACACGCCCTGCGGGTTGACGGCCTTGTATTTGGCGCCGTGCTGTTCGCCGCTCGCCAGGTCGACGTTGACGAGCTCGTGGGGAATCGACTTCAGGGCCAGCGCGACGCGCACCCGGTAGGCGGCGAGCGAGCGCCAGTTGCCGTAAAGAATCATCATGTCGTCCTCGGGGGTTGTTGGGGCCCACAGTGTAGAAGCGCCCGGCCGACAGCGTGCAAGGGACTCAACGCACGGCCGCGCTGCGCAAGCGGCGCGCGACGAAGGCCAGGCACAGCACGGTCAGCAACGCGCACACGCCCAGCGGCACCAGCCACTGTTCGACGCCGAAGCTCTCGCCCTTGAGCACCCGCGTCATCAGCGTGTTCTGCGCCAGCGCCGGCACCCACAGATGCCAGGGCGCTTCGCCGCCGAGGTTGAACACATTCACCAGTGGCAGCAAGGACACCAGCAGGATCACGACGCTGCTGTTGGCCTGCGCCTCCTTGAAGCTTTTGCAGGGAATGGCCACCGCCATCAGCAGCGCCGACAGCGCCGCGGCAAACGGCAGCAGCAACACCAGGAACAGCCCGACCTCGCGCGCGCCGAACTGGAACAGCGCCTGCAGCGTGTCGCTTTGCAGCAGGCGCTGCGCCGGCAGGAAGCTCAGGCAGCTCAGCACGGCGATCAGCATGCCGACCGCGGCCACCGCGCCCCATTTGCCCAGCACCAGCGCCAGGTGTTCGGTGGGGTTCATCAGCAGCGGCTCCAGCGAGCCGCGCTCGCGCTCGCCGGCGGTCGTGTCCAGGGCGGCGTTGAGCGCGCCGTACAGCACCGCCAGCATCACAAAGAAGGGCAACATGCCGGTGAGCTGGGTGGCGCGGGTCTGGGTGCTGGCCAGGTCTTGCTCTTCGACCCGCAGCGGCTCCAGCAACTCGGTGGAAACCCCGCGCAGCGCCAGGCTCAGCGTCACGCGTTCGCGGCCGTAGCCCGACAGCAGCCGATGGATGCGGGCGCTGCCGGCCTCGGCCTGTTTGTTGGCGCTGTCGCTCACCAACGCCAGCACCGGCGCGTCGCCGCGCAGCAGCGCGGCCTCAAAGTCCGGCGGCACCACGACCACCGGGTCGCCGAGTTTGGCGTTGCGCAAGCGGGCCTCGAAGTCGGCCGGCGCCGCTCTGACGGCATAGGTCTGGCGCTCGAAGTAGTTCTTCAGCCCGGGCGCATGTTCGATGCCGGCGACGAACACTTCGCGCCGCTCGGCATGGGTCTCGAACGACGCGATCAGGCCGGACAACGCGATCAGCACCAGCGGGCCCATCAACACGCTGGACAGCAGCACCACCAGCAAGGTGCGCCGGTCGCGCAGCGCGTCGACGATCTCCTTGCCGAACACGGTGCCGGCCGAAGCGAGCCGCCTCATGGCGGCGTCTGCGCCGGCGCGTCAAACGCCAGCTTCACGAAAGCCTCTTCGAAGTCGTGCTGCCCGGTTTGCGCCAGCAGGCCGGCGACGGTGCCGGTGGCCACGGTGCGCCCGCGCGCGACCACCACCACGCTGTCGCACAGGCGTTCGGCCTCTTGCATGATGTGGGTCGAAAAGACAATGCATTTGGACCCGCCTTCGGGCGTGCGCAGCCAGCGCAGGCTGTCGCGCAGCGCGCGCGTGGCCAGCACGTCCAGGCCGTTGGTGGGTTCGTCCAGCACGATGTTGGCCGGGTCGTGCACCAGCGCCCGGGCGAGCGCGGTCTTCATGCGTTCGCCCTGGCTGAAGCCTTCGGTGCGCCGCTCCAGCAAGGCGCGCATGTCGAGCATCCGGGCCAACACGTCGGCGCGGGCATGGGCGGCGTCGGCGTCCATGCCCTGCAGGCGGCCGAAGTAGACGATGTTCTCGCGCGCACTCAAGCGCGGGTACAGGCCGCGCGCGTCGCTGAGCACGCCCATGCGCGCCAGCGCCTCGCGCGGCCGGCGCGCCACGTCGATGCCGTCCACCGCCATGTGCCCGGCGTCGGGGCGGATCAACCCGGCGAGCATGCGCAGCGTGGTCGTCTTGCCGGCGCCGTTGGGGCCCAGCAGCCCGGTGATGCGGCCGTCCGGCGCGCTGAAGCCGACGTCGCGCACGGCATGCACCGGGCGCGGCGCCGCGCGGCCCCAGCCCAGCGCCTGGAGCGCGCTGCGCGGCAGCGCGAACTGCTTGGCGAGTTGACGGACTTCGATCACCGCACCGCCTGGTTGGCGCTGACGAGCGGCTGGAACGCCGGTGGCCGCGGCAGCTTCGCGGCGCAGCTGGCATCGACGGCGCCGGCATCCCGGTCGTCGGCGGCGTCGACAAAGCGGTAGATCAGGTCGCGCACGCAGCCCAGGCCCATCACGCCGTGGCCGGCGTTGGCGACCACCACATGGGTCGCCAGCGCGCCCAGTGCCCGGGCAACGCGCTCGGCATGGCGTGGCGGCGTGGCCGGGTCCAGGCCGCCGCTGAGCAGCAGCACCGGCGACGCGCTGGCGGGCACGCTGTAGAACGCCTGCGGCACCTCGGCGCGCGGCCAGTCGGCACAGACGCCGCGGTACAGGCGCGCGAAGCCGTCGCCGGCGCCCGGCTCGGCGGCCGGCGCGAGCAAGGGCACGTCTTCGGCGCAGACCACGGAAAAGTGCATGCCCAGCGCAACTTTCGCGGCGCGGCGCGACGCCAGCGACGCGCTCAGCCCCAGCAACGCCGCAAAGTTGCCGCGCGCCGCCTCGGTGATGGCCGCGGGCAGGCCGGCCGCCAGCGCCGGGCTGTACAGCGGGCCGCGCACGGCCGCTTGCAGCATGTCGACGGTCAGCACAAATTTCTCGGCCCGGCCGGTCAGCGGGTGGGCCAGGCTCACGGGTTGGGGCAGGCTGGCCAGGAGGGTCGACCAGTCGGCCCGCAGGGTCGGGTGCTGGCCGGCGCACACCGGGTCGGTGGCGCACGCCGCGAGCAGGCTTTCGAACGCCGCCTGGCCGTCGACGGCAAAGCTGGCCGGCAGCACCATGTCGGGCGGCGCGACGCCGTCGATCACGCTGCGCCGCACCCGCGCCGGGAACTGGCGCTGGTACTCGAGCGCCGCGCGCGTGCCGTACGAGGCGCCGAGCAGGTTGATGTGCTGCGCGCCGAGGCGCTGGCGCACGGCGTCCAGGTCCTGCATCGCCAAGACCGTGCTGAAGAAGCGCAGGTCACCGGCGGCCCGCAGGTAGGGCAAGGCCTGCAGCTCGCGCCGGCAGTCGGCCATGCGGCGGATCTGGGTTGGGGTGTCTGCCGCGTCGGCCAGGGGCTCGCGATCGGCTGCCTTGCAGGCCAGCGGCGCCGAGCGGCCGGTGCCGCGCTGGTCGACAAAAACAATGTCGCGCCGGTTGGCCAGCCGGTTCAACGCCGCCATCACGCCGCTGGCCAGGTCGATGGCGCTCTGCCCGGGCCCGCCGGCCAGGAGGAACACCGGGTCGGGCAGTTTGCGCCGGGCGATGGCCGGGACCACGACGAAATGCACGTCGATCTTTGGCCCGTCCGGACGCGCCGGGTCGAGCGCGCGCTGCACCGCGCCGCATTGGACGCTGTTGCGCACCCCGGCGATCCGGCAGGGTGTCAAGGGCGTCTCGGCGGCCGCCTGGCACGCCGCGCCGGCCAGTGCCAGCGCCGCGGCCCCGGCGCGCGACCAGCGTCGCCGGGCCGCGGCGCGAGGGCAAGGCGGCGGCACGGTCACGCGCTCAACATCCGCTTGAGCTCACCGCTTTCGATCAAGGCAGCCAGGTCGCTGGCGCCACCCACCAGGGTGCTCTTGACAAACACCATCGGGAAGGTCGGCCAGCCGGTCCACATCTTCAAGGCATTGCGTTGGCGCCACTGGCTGAAGTAGCTGCCGTATTCGAGGTAGTGGTGGGCGATGCCGGCGTCGTCCAGCAGCTTGCGGGCCTTGCGACAGACCGGGTTCTGGCGCATGCCCACCACCAGCACGGCGTTGGACAAGGTGGCGGCCTGAACGTTGTGGACGATGTCGGCATGGTGGTTCACCACCGTGTCGCGGATGGCGGGGTGAATTCGTGACTGGTCGAGGATGCGGCGCGGCATGCGTGACTCCAAGGGCGCTCCGAAGGACGGAAGCCGCGAGCGTAGCCGAGTTGCCCGCCGGGTTCGGATTGCGGACGGTCGGACGTCGCCCGACTTCAGTTTCCGCCCGGTTTGCCGAAGAAGTGGGCAATCAATGCTTGGCGCGTGCGGCCCCGCCGGTCGCCGCGTCAACGGTTATTTGACGGTGACTGAGCCCCGACCATGCTGAACATCCTGAGCGTCTTCAAACCCAAGGCCGAACCGGTGCGCCGGCCGGAGCGCGTGCGCGCCGCCCCACCCCGGACCGAGGCCGAGTGGGTGGCCCAGCGCAGCCCGCTGCGCGACCAGGACCTGATGCTGGCCGACCATGTGCTGGCCTGGCTCAGGGAATTGCCCCAGCCCTTGCGCCCTTCGGCGCTGTGCGCCCGCTACCCGCGGGTGGCCAACCGCATCGCCCTGTGCTGGAGCGACCCGGCACTCACCGAACAACTGTTTGCCTCGCTGCTGTTCAGCGAGCGCACCAAACGCCGGGGCTTCCCGCCACCGGTGGCCGGCGAGCTGGTGAACCTGCGCGAGTTCCACACCCGCCGCAAGGGCATCTACACCGCCCCTGAAATCTGGGATCGGAGCTTGCTGGCCGTGTCCGACCGCTGAGCGCAACGGCGCCACCGCCGCCACGGGCGCTCAGGTGGCGAGCACGCCACGCTGGAAATCAGTCACCGCCTGGCGGATTTCCTCGCTGGTGTTCATCACGAACGGGCCGTACTGGGCAATCGGCTCATTCAGCGGCTGGCCCGCCACCAGCAACACCCGGGCCGGCAGGGCCTGGTCGGCGGGCGCGGTCAGGCGCACGCCATCGCACTGAGCCCCGCTCGCCAGAATCGCCATGCGCTCGCTGTCGACCCGCGTCGGGCTCGTATCGCCGACATCGACCGCGGCGCCGCCAAACGCATAGGCAAACGCGTTGTGCCCGGCCGGCAGCGCGGCGTCGAACGACGTCCCCGGCGGCAGCGTGATGTCCAGGCAGATCGGCTCGGTGGTCGGCCGCGACACGGCGCCCGCCACGCCCTGGCTGCTGCCGGCGATGACGCGCACCCGCACCCCGTCGGGCAGCTCGAACGCCGGCACGCCCGCCGGGGCGATGTCGCGGTACTGCGGCGCCGTCATCTTGTCCTTGGCGGCCAGGTTCACCCACAGTTGAAAACCGGCCATGCGCCCTTCTTGCTGCTCGGGCATTTCGGAATGGATGATGCCGCGCCCGGCCGTCATCCATTGCACGCTGCCGGGTTCGAGCAGGCCGACATTGCCCACGCTGTCCCGGTGGCGCATGCGCCCGGCCAGCATGATGGTCACGGTCTCGAAGCCGCGGTGCGGGTGGTCGGGAAAGCCGCCGATGTAGTCCCCGGCCGCATCGCTGCCGAAGGCGTCGAGCATCAGGAAGGGGTCCAGGCGTTTTTGCAGCGGCTGCGTCAACACACGGGTGAGCTTGACGCCCGCGCCATCGGAGGTCGGCTGGCCGCGCACGATGCGCTCAACGCTGCGCGACTGGCGCAGCGTCAAAGGGTTCAAGGGGGTGGTGGGGTTCATAAAGCGCACTTTAGCGCCAGCCAAAGGCCTTGCTGGCCGGGTCAGTCTGTGCCCGGCGGCGCTGGAAGCTGTTTAATACGCCTCCCCTTCAACCCGACGAAAGTCCCTGATGAAACTCTATTACAGCCCCGGTGCCTGCTCCCTGTCCCCGCACATCGTGCTGCATGAAACCGGCCTGGCCTTTGAGCCGGTGCTGGCCAACCTGAAAGACCACAAGCTCGCCGACGGCACCGACTACTACGGCATCAGCCCCAAGGGCTACGTGCCGCTGCTCGAACTTGACAACGGCGAGCGCCTCACCGAAGGCCCGGCCATCGTCCAGTACCTCGCCGACCAGGTGCCGGCCAAGAAGCTCGCCCCCGCCAACGGCACGATGGCGCGCTACCGCATGCAGGAGTGGCTCAACTTCATCAGCAGCGAGCTGCACAAGGGCATCGGCGGGCTGTTCAACCCGGCCATGCCCGAGGAGGCCAAGGCGCTGATGCGAGCCCGGGGCCTGTTGCGCTTGAAGTGGGTCGACGAGCAGCTCGAAGGCAAGCAATACCTGATGGGCGACACGTTCAGCGTGGCCGACCCGTACCTGTTCACGGTCGCCAACTGGACCAAGATGGTGGGCATCGACATTGCCTCGCTGACCCACCTGGGCGCCTTCATGGCCCGGATGGCCGCCCGGCCCGCGGTGCAAGCGGCCATGAAGGCCGAAGGGCTGATCAAATAGGCCGGCCCGCCCTGCCCAGGCGCGACGCGATGCCGCGCGCAGCGTTTCGCGGCCTGCTGCTGATCGGCCTGCTGGCCGCGAGCGGCGCACACGCCGGCGCGTCTTCGGCGCCGCCGGCGGGGCGCTATGCGGGCAGTCTGTGCGTCACGGCGCCGGGAGGCCTGCCCGAATGCGGCCCGGCCCGAGTCGAATGGGGCCGGTCCGGCCAGGCGCGCGTGCGCGTCAGCGACCTGCTCTATGCGTTGACCCTGCACGGCAGCCAGGTCGCGGTGGTGCTCAAGCATGGCGCGATGCAGATCGACGCCTTCACCGGGACCTATGAATGGGGCCGCAGCGGCGCGCACACGGCCCTGCATTTCGTCGACGCCGACAAGCGCGTTCACTACGAAGTGCGCTTCAGCGGGCGGCGGCGCGGACCGCGATAGCGGCGCATCAGCCGGCTGGTTTGGCGCCGGGCCGCAGCAGCGCTTCGCAGGTCTGGCGCTGTGGGTCGCCGCCGGGCAAGCCTTGGCAAACCGCATCGAGCCGGGTCTGCAGGCGCTTGAGCACGGCGCCATGCGCGCCAGTGCCGTTCCACGCTTGCAAGCGGGCGCCGACCCGTTGCAGCGAGCGTGCGCTGCGTTCATGGAAGGCGTCGGGCTGGGCCGCCGCCTCGCCCAGCAACTGCTGCGCGAGCATTTCGATGCGCGCCTCGTCCCGCGGCGCCCATTCGACCAGGCGGCCAAGGTGGGCGGCGCCCCATTGCAGGCGCGTCGCCGGTCCTTCACTCTTGTTGAAAGCCTCTTCGGACCAGCGCAGCGCCGCGGCCTTGTCGCCACGCTGGCTGGCGTTGCCGGCCAGCGCGGACATCAGGTAGTACGGCGAGTGGCTCTTGGCGAGGTTGGCCTGGAGCAGTTGGTCGGACTCGTCCAGCAACCCGGCCTGCTCCAGCAGGTAGGCCGCGGTCGGGATCACGGCCTGGCGCTCGTAGCCGTCGGTGATGTCGCGGTCGGCCCGCGCGCTGTGCTCGCGCACCTCGGCCAGCAGGGCGTCGGGCAAGGCCGGCCGGGCGTCCTTGGGCGCGTCGATGCGGGCCAGGGCGACGCGGGCGATGACGGCCGTCATGCGGTCGGCGCGCGACAGGGTCGCGTCCGCGGACAGCCGCCGCAGCGCGACATGCAGCGCGCCCAGCAGTTGCGCGCGCTCCGGCGTGCCGGCAGCGCTCAGGGCCCGGGCCAGCTCGGCGGCGTTGTTGGCAAGCACGTCCATGTGGGTGCGCGCCTGGGCCGGGTCGGCGAGCAGCGCCAGCACCTTGGTGCGATGGGCCGCATCGACCATCGCCACCGCCTTGGCGTCATCGGCGCCGGCGGCGGCGAGCGCCTTGAGCAGCAGCCTGGCGGCGGTCTCGGTCTGCGCCGCCGGGCACTGCGCGGCGAGCTGGCGCAGCAGCGCGGGGAGGTCTTGCCTGGGCAGCACCTGCTGCTCATCGGTTTCCCAGGAATAGAACGCCAGCAGCTTCCAGTCGTTGGCGCTCAGCCGCGTCGCCGCCTCGCCACCGGCGCGCGCATCGGCCAGCACCGCCTTGACCGACCGCTGCGCGTTCATGCCCAGCGTGAGCATCTGCGTGTAAAGCGCGGCGTCGACCTCGCCGGGCAGGCGCGTCAGCTCGGTGCCTTGGGCACTGAACAGCACCATGGTCGGGTAGCCGCGCACCTTGAAGCGCGTCCCCAGCTTTTGCGCGCCCGGGCTGTCGCCGTCGACATACACCGGCACGAAAGCGCGCGAGCGTTCGATGAAATCGCGCCGGTTGAACACGGTGGCGCTGAGCTGGTTGCACGGCGGGCACCATTTGGCACCCCAGTAGACGAGCACCGGCCTGGCCTCGGCCAGCGCCTGGGCAAACGCCGCATCGACCTCGGCATCGGTGGCGACGCGCTTCCAGGCGATGCCGGCGTCAGTCGGCGCTGCGGCGGGCCCGGAAGCCGTCTGCGGCCGGGCCGGGCTCACGGCCGTGTCGGCGGGCTTCGAGCAGGCCACGAGCAGCGCAGCCAGGGTCGCGAAGGCAAGGGGGACTTCAAAACGCAGCGGCATGGCGGCTCCTGGCAAGACCTCGGCTTGGTTCAGTCCACCGGCGCCGGCGCCTCGCGCACCGGGTCGTTCGGCGAGGCCGAGGCAAACTGGGCCAGCGCCACGCCGACCAGGGTGAGCGCCGCGCCGGCCAGCTTGACGGCGGTGTAGCGCTCACCGGTCAGCGCCCAGGCGACCAGGCCGGCGACAGGCGGCATCAGGTACATCAGCGGGGCGCTGCGGGCAATGCCCAGCGCGCCATTGATCCAGCCCCACACCAGCCAGCCCAGGAAGGCCGCCAACAGCACCGAGTAGACCAGGCCGGCCCAGATGGCCGGGCGGACAGCCGACCAGTCGACCGCCAGGCCGGCGGGCAGGCTGAGCGCGACCACGGGCAGGCTGCCCATCAGCGTGGCGTAGGTCATCACCGTGACGCCACCGTGGCGCTCGATCAGCGGCTTGGAGGCGACCGTGTAGAACGCAAAAAATGCCGACGCCACCAGCAAGGTCAGGTCCCCGGCGCTGGCCTGCCAATGCCCGCCGAACAACTTGTCGGACAGGAACACCAGGACGCCGACGACGGCCACGCCCACCCCGGCCACCTGGCCCCGCGTCAGGCGCTCCAGGCCGTACCAGCGCAGGATCAGCAGCGTGAAGACCGGCCCGCAGGTCAGGATCAACGCGCTGGAAAACGGCGTCGACCAGTGGATCCCGAAGGTGACCAGCCCGACATGCATCACATGCCCCGCCAGGCCCAGCCTGAGCAGCGCCCAGCGATCCGCCACAGGCACATTCGGCCAGCGCAGGCCGTGGCGCCAACAC
Organism: Methylibium sp.; assembly: GCA_043718725.1. Lineage (GTDB taxonomy): Bacteria > Pseudomonadota > Gammaproteobacteria > Burkholderiales > Burkholderiaceae_C > LGRD01. The sequence goes on along the minus strand of JAYSVE010000296.1, from coordinate 1,137 downwards.
AGCAGCAGCGTTGCCGCCAGCGGCAACATCAGGTAGCGCGCGAACAGAAAGCCCGCCGGCGACAGCGCGTTGAACACCGCCTTCTGGACGCTGAAGTTGGCTCCCCAGACGAGGATCAGCGCCAGCGCCACCCACAAGGCCTTGCGGGCGCGGTCGGCAGAGGCGGGAGCGGGCGACAGAAGGGGCGAGGGAGCGGACATGTCAGGCGATGGAGGCATTGGGGTCGGGGGAGCCGGTGGCGCCAAACTCGCCATCGGCAAAACGCTGCGCAGCATCTGGCGCGTCGGCCGCCGCTTCGCGGTCCGGCGTGCAAGTGTCGCCCAACTGGCGCTGTGCATCGTCCAGCCGCCAAGATTCGACCGGCGTGGCGCGCGCCAGCGCCATCCACAGATCCAAGCCCACCCGGACGGCGCGCCGCGGCGCCGGCCGCGCCACGTCCAGCCCGGCGGCGGTGGCGACCAACACACCGCACTCGGGCGGGATTTCGTCGGCGCGCGCAATGCCTTCGCGAATGACGTACCAGCACTCGCTGGACAACTGCTGGTAGGCGGCCCGTTTGCCCGGCCGCCGCAGGTCGCCCAGCAGGTCCGAGCGCTGCACCTTGACCTCGTGCACCACCGGCTGCAGGTAGGCCTCGACCGTGGTGTGGCGGATCGAGAACACGTCGGGCATCGCCAACGCCCATGCCTCGTCGACTTTGGCCCGCAGGCTCAAGCCGCGCCAGGCGATGCGCCCGGCGCGGGTCATCGCACGCGCCACCTGCTCGACCAGCGCCTCATGCGGGTCGCGCCGCGCCCGATTGCGTTGCAGCGTCTCGGCCAGCAGCGCCACGCCCGCGTCGGTGACGCGCAAGGTCTCGTGGCCCGAGGGGTGGCGCACGCGCTCCAGCAGTCCGGCGGCGAGCAACTCCACCTCGACGCCGTCCTGGCACGGCCAACCCGCCGAACGCCAGATGTCCCGCAGGCGGCGCCGGTGCAACGCCGACGCCGCAAGCCCCGCGGTGCGCGGTGGCGGGGTGGCGCAGGACCTTGGCTCCATGCCCGCAGGTTAGCGCGGACCGGCTCGGCCCGCCGGTTGCGCCCGGCCCGGACTCGGGCTAAATTGCGACCCCCGGCCGTTTGGCCGTCAACCCAGGAG
>JAYSVE010000295.1:0-1946 GCA_043718725.1 Methylibium sp. | reverse complement strand
CCGCGGCCTTCTTGGTGCGCTCGCCGCTCACTTCGACGGCGCGCTCCAGCAGATGCGGGTCCAGCGAAAGGTTGGTTGCCATGTGTGTCTCCTTACACAGAAGTTTACACAGGGAAATGCGGTCGGGGACGGAGACATTGAGGGCCTCGATGCATCACGCATAAATCGGACGGCGGGCGGTGATCTCGCGCACCCGTGCCATGACCGAATGTTCGGTCACCGCGGGGTCGCCGGCGGCGCGGCGCAAGGCCGCGAAGTCGAGCGCGCGCGGGTGAGCCACCGGCGATCACGAGCCTGGGCCGGTGCGTGCGCGCCAGCGACACCACCTGGTCAGGGTCAATCAGCCCGCTGATGCATCGGGGCATCGCCGCACAGGCGCCACAGGCGGGCAAGCGCGGCCCGTCGGCGCGGTTGACGGGCGCGCGCGCCGTCGCCGCCGGGGCTCAACAAACCGCAGGATGACCGCGCGCCGCTCCGGTGGCAAGATCGGCGCAGACCGGATTCGCGCCGGCACCGGGTTGCCTGGTTGCGATGCCGAAGATCAGGTCCACCCGCGAGGTCCCCATGCACCGCATTCGATTGATCATCCTGGCCTGGCTGTTGAGTCCGTGGGCAGCGCACGCTGCTTTCGTGACCATCAGCAACGCCAACTCCAGCCTCAAATTCAGCATCGACGAGCCGAATGCGGACATCGGCAGCCCCAGCGACCCGCTGCAACTTCCGCGCACGATCGAATGGACCGTCGATGGGCGGCGGATCCTGGTCTATCCATCGGGGCCGTCGACGTTTCTGGACATCGGTCACAGCCATTCCGGCGTCCATGTCGCGCCGAACCAGATCCATGGCCAGGGACCGATGCTCGGCTATGCCAGCGGCGCGACCTCGGGCACCGTGGTCGGGGGTGTGGTCTACACCGTCGTCGGGGGCAACGCCGGCAGCGGCGTCTCGCGCATTTCCGAGAAGTTCGACATCCACAACAAGACCGGCGGCAACGTGTCGATTTCGCTGGCGGGCCTGGGATACAAGCCCACCCAGGCGAGCCTGGAGGTGCCCGACCTGGCGGGGCTCAACCTGAAGGGAACAACGCTGGTGTTCTACCAGGGCAACCCCCAGACCGGCTCGATCACCGACTCGCCGTTCGCTCCGGTCACGGTGCAACCGGTGGTCGCGTTCGAGGGCTTCAATCCGCTGTTCAACCAGAACTTGAACCTGCCCGCCGGGGCGATGCTGACCATGGTGACCGAACTCAAGGTCGGGACCCCGCTCACCCTGGTGGCAACGCCCATGCTCTGGATCTTGCTGTCGACCGCCGTGCTCGCCGCCGCGGCCGCCGGGGTTGTGTGGCGACGGCGGCGTTCGCGCCAGTGATCAATCCGGAGCGGCCGCGCGCTCGATGATCGCCGCGCAGTCGACGCCCGTCGGCAGCGCGCCGTACTGGTGGTGGCCGCGGCTGTCCAGGCGCGAGCGGCAGAACGCATCGGCGACAAATCCCGGCGCGTGCCGCACCAGCAACGCCGCCTGCAGGGCCAGCGCCATGGCGTCGACCAGGCCGCGCGCGCGGTACTCCAACTGCGCCGGGTCGGCCAGGTCGGCCTGCAGGGCATGAACATGGCGCGCCAATGACGCATGCCCGCCGTTCGCGCGCGCCAGTTCGGCCAGGAACGCGGCAACGACCTGGGGCGACTTCTGCATCGCCCGCAACACGTCCAGGCACTGGACGTTGCCGCTGCCTTCCCAGATCGCGTTGACCGGCGACTCGCGCAACAGCCGCGGCATCATCGAGTCCTCCATCACGCCGCTGCCGCCTATGCATTCCATGGCCTCGACCGCGTGCTGCGGCGTGCGCTTGCAGATCCAGTATTTGCCCACCGCCGTGACCAGGCGCACCAGCGCGTCTTCGTGCGGATCGGCGCGCGAATCCATGGCGCGCGCCATGCGCATCATCA